>JBAPMW010000621.1:0-11343 GCA_049278815.1 Hyphomicrobiaceae bacterium | reverse complement strand
GCCGAACAGCTCCTCCTCGCACGGCTTGTCCTCGGGGATGGTGGTGACCAGGTGGGTGATGTTGAGGAAATGCCGGTAGCCGAGGTTCTCGGCGATGCTGTTGCCGCCCCAGGTGCCGCAACCCATGCTCAGCGTGAAATTGAGCCCGTTGTCGAAGCCGCCGCCGTTGCCGAAGGTGTGCGCCTGGTTGATGAGGACGCGCACCACATCGGTGGTCTCGGCGAGACGGCGCCCACGGCTCATTTCGCGCGTATGCAGCCCGCAGGAGTGGCCGCGGCCCTGATGCGCCAGGATCTCCTGCACCCGCGCCACGGCCGCCTCGAAGTCGCGGGCTCGATACACGGCGAGCACCAGCGACAGCTTCTCGCTCGAGAACGGATGGCCGCGGCCGACGCCGGTCTCCTCCACCATGAAGAAGCGCTTTCCCATTGCCGCAGCCGGCAGACCGCAGCCGCGGGCGAGCACGTCGGCGTCTCGCGCGATGAGCGTCCGGCTCAACCGCCCGTCCGGCCACAGCGCGCGCTCGATCCGATCCTTCTCGGCCGCCGGGGCGAGATAGCCGCCGGCGCGTTCCAGCGCCGCCACCGCCTCGTCATACACCGCATCGACGATCACCACGGCGTTCTCCGAGGAGCACGACGTGGCGTTGTCGAAGGTCTTGGAGGCGCAGATCTTCCTGGCGGCGTCGTCAAGATCGGCCGTCTCATCGATGATCACGGGCACGTTGCCGGTGCCGACCCCGATCGCCGGCGTGCCACTCGAGTAGGCGCGGCGGACGTTGTCCTGCGAGCCGGTGGCGACCACCAGGTCGGCGGCCTGCATCAGGGCCTCAGTCATGTCCTTGGAGGCCGGCGCCGGCAGCACCTGCACGAGGTCCTGCGGCGCGCCGACCTTCGCCAGCTCCGCCCGCATCAGCTCCACCGTTCGCGCCGTCGTCCTCAGTCCGGCCGGCGAGGCAGCGATGACGATCGCGTTGCGGCCCTTCACGGCCATCATCGCCTTGTTGACCGGCGTCGCCCCCGGATTGGTCGAGGGCGTGACCGCCGCCACCACGCCGACCGGCTTGGCGTACTTGACGATGCCGCGGGTCGGGTCCTCCTCGATGACCCCCACCGACTTGACGCGCAGCAGGTCGCGCAGCGTGCCGAAGGTCTTGCGCTGCTTCTTGGTAATCTTGTCGGGCACGTTGCCGAGCCCGGTGTCTGCGACCGCCAGCTCGGCCAGCTCGCGGGCGTGCTCGGGCTTATAGAGCGCCCACGCCAGCGCAACCACGGCCTCGTCCGTGCGGGCCTGGTCGGCGTCGGCAAACGCCGCAATAGCGCGGCGAGCGCGCCGGACCAGCTCATCCACCACCGCGCTCTCGCCGGCCTCCGGAGCCGCCTTCGCTGCTAGTGCCATCTTCGTCTCCGCTCTCCGCTAGGCGCCCTGTTGCGGCTGCATGTCCTCGGGCCGGATGCCGGCGACGACCACCGGTTTCTTCATGGCGTCGCGGCGGAACGGCTCGCCCAGCTCCTGGTTGAGGATCACTTCGATGAAGGTCGTCACCCGCCGCTGTTGCGCCTCGCACGCCTCTCTGAGCGCGTCGGTCAGCTCCGCCTGGGTCCTGACGGTCACGCCCTTGAGCCCGCAGCCCTCGGCCACTTTCGCATAGCTCAGATGCGGGTCGAGCTCGGTGCCGACGAAGTTGTTGTCGTACCAGAGGATCGAGTTCCGCTTCTCCGCGCCCCACTGGTAGTTGCGGAAGATGACCATGGCGATGGCGGGCCACTCCTCGCGCCCGATCGAGCTCATCTCGCTCATCGAGATGCCGAACGCGCCGTCGCCGGCGAAGCCGACGCAGGGCGTATCGGGGTTGCCGATCTTGGCGCCGACGATCGCCGGGAAACCGTAGCCGCACGGCCCGAACAGGCCGGGCGCCAGGTATTTCCGCCCCTGCTCGAAGCTCGGATAGGCGTTGCCGATGGCGCAGTTGTTGCCGATGTCGCTGGAGATGATGGCGTCCTTCGGCAGCCCCGCCTGGATCGCCCGCCATGCCTGTCGCGCCGACATGCGGTCGGGCTCGCGCTTGCGCGCATCGGCGTTCCAGGTGGTGCCCGGATCGTCCTCCTCGTGGTCCATGCTGGAGAGGGTCTGCAGCCACCTCGACCTGGTCGAATGGATGAGCGCCTTGCGCTCCTCGCGGCCGGCGTCGCCCGCCGGCGGCGCGAGCTGTGCGAGCAGGCTCCTCGCGACCAGCCTGGCATCGCCGCAGATGCCGACCGTGACCGGCTTGGTGAGGCCGATCCGGTCCGGGTTGATGTCGACCTGGATCAGCTTGGCGCCCTTCGGCCAGTAGTCGATGCCGTAGCCGGGCAGCGTCGAGAACGGGTTGAGCCTGGTGCCGAGCGCCAGCACCACATCGGCCTTGGCGATGAGCTCCATCGCCGCCTTGGAGCCGTTGTAGCCCAGCGGACCGGCGGCCAGCCGGTGGCTGCCGGGAAAGCTGTCGTTGTGCTGGTAGTTGCTGCACACCGGCGCGTCGAGCTTTTCGGCCAGCGCGACGCATTCGGGGATGGCGTTGCCGAGGACGACGCCGGCCCCCGACAGGATCACCGGGAACCTCGCCGCCGACAGGAGCCTGGCCGCCTCGGCGATCGCCTGGGCGCCGCCGGCCGGACGCTCGAACTCGACGATCGCCGGCAGGGCGATGTCGATCACCTGGGTCCAGTAGTCGCGCGGAATGTTGATTTGCGCCGGCGCCGACAGCCGCTTGGCCTTCGAGATGACGCGGTTGAGCACCTCGGCGACCCGCGAGGGGTCGCGCACCTCCTCCTGGTAGCAGACCATGTCGCGGAACAGCGCCATCTGCTCCACCTCCTGGAACCCGCCTTGCCCGATGGTCCTGTTCGCCGCCTGCGGCGTCACCAGGAGCATCGGCGTATGGTTCCAGTAGGCCGTCTTGACGGCGGTGACGAGGTTGGTGATTCCCGGCCCGTTCTGGGCGATGGTCATGGCCATCTTGCCGGTCGCGCGCGTGTAGCCGTCGCACATGATGCCGCCGTTGGTCTCGTGCGCCACGTCCCAGAACGTGATGCCGGCCTTGGGAAACAGGTCCGAGATCGGCATGAACGCCGAGCCGATGATGCCGAAGGCATGCTCGATGCCATGCATCTGGAGGACCTTCACGAACGCTTCTTCCGTCGTCATCCTCATGGGCGACCCCTATTCGTCTTGGAAGGTTTCACGGTCGATTCTCCGGCGTCCGCACGTCTCCAGCGACCACAGGTTGCCTGGCGCGCCACAGCCCATACAGCGGGAACACCAGCACGGCGACGGTCAGCGCCATGATCGTTCCGGAGATCGGACGCGTGAAGTAGATGGTCCAGTCGTTGCTGAAGCTGATCATGGAGTTCATGAACGCATCCTCGGCCAGCGGCCCGAGAATGACGCCGAGCACGAGAGGCGCAATCGGAAAGCGCAGCCGCTCGAACAAGTATCCGAGGACCCCGAATCCCGCCATCAGCCACAGGTCGGTGACATTGTTGCGGATCGAGAGCGACCCAACGAAGCACAGGATGATGACGTAGGCAGAGACCACCGGTTCGGGGAAATCGAGCACGCGCACCAGCGGCCGGATGGCGAAGTAGCCGATCAGGCACATGAGGGCGAGCCCGATGAAAAGCGACGCGAATATCGTGTAGATCATGGCGGCCGAGCTCACCAGCACCTGCGGGCCGGGCTGGATGCCGTGCAGCATGAACGCACCGAGGATGATGGCGGTCGCACCGCTCCCCGGAATCCCGAGCGCGAGCAGCGGCACGAGAGCACCGCCGACCGACGCCGTTGCCGCCGCCTGCGGGGCAACGACGCCTTCCGCAATTCCCGTTCCCATCTCCTTCCTGCGCCTGCCGAACTGAGCTTCGAGGCCGTAGCTCACGAAGGACGCGATGGTGGCGCCGGCCCCCGGGATGAGGCCGATGACATTGCCGAGCAGGCTCGATCGCGCAAGCACGCCTTTGAGGCCGAGGATCTCGCGCAAGCTTGGCAATTGGGTGCGAGCGCGCGAGATCTTCTCGATCGGCTTACCCGCGAAGCCGGTCTCCAGCCGCAGCAGGACCTCGCCGATGCCGTAGGCGCCGACCATGACCACCAGGAACTCGATGCCGTCGGCGAGCAGCGGCGAGCCGAAGGTCAGCCGATAGGCGCCGTAGATCGGGTCGGTCCCCACCGTGCCGATCAGCAGTCCGACCGAGAGGCTGATGAGCGCATTCGGCAGGGCACCGCGGCCCAGTGCCACGACGCTGGTCAGCCCGAACAGCAGGATGGCAAAGTATTCCGGCGAGGAGAAGCGCAGCGCAAAGGTCGCAAGCGGCTTTGTCAGGAGCACCATGATGACGGCGGACAGGGTGCCGCCGACGAGGGCCGCCACGAGCGTCCACCCGAGCGCCTTGGCCGGCTGGCCACGCCGCCCCATGGTGTAGCCGTCCCAGAGCATGGGCACATCGATCGGCTCGCCGGGGATGCGAAACAGGATGGCGGTGAAGGCGCCGCCGTACGTGCCGGACACATACATCGCGGTCAACAGCACGATGGAGGCGGTCACATCCATGCTGTAGGTGAAGGGCAGGGCGAGGGCAACGCCCATCACAAGCGTGAGCCCCGGCAGCACGCCGATCAGGAGCCCGATGACGATGCCGATGACGAGCATCGCCAGATTGAGCGGGGTGAGGCAGTTGAGGAACCCGTGCCCGAGCTGAACGACAATGTCGGCCATCACCATGCGCCCGGGATCAGCAGAAACAGATCGGCGATACGGTCGAAAGGCGCAATGCCGCGCGGCAGCGACACGTAGGCGACGCGCAGGAACAGGATCGCCATCAGGACCGTCATGGTGGCGCTGAAGGTCCACACGACGGCGTGCCTGCGATAGCGCCCGAGATAGATGAAGGCGGCGAGAAACAGGAAGGTCGCCAGTACGAATCCGAGCACGGGCAGCGCCACCGCGTAGAGCATGACGAGCGCAATGCCGCCGGCCAGCAGCAGCGGGAACCTTGGCTCTCCGCTCGACGCTTCGCCCGTGGCTTCGATGTCGTCCGCGGCATTTTCCGAGGCGGCACTGCCGCCGAGCGCGATCCGTACGATCTCGAACAGACAGGCGGCGCCCATCAGCACGGCGGCCCCCCGCGGCCACGTCTCGGGCCCGAGGTTGCCGGGCCGAGGCGTGTAGTCGATGTGCCCCAGGTAGACGAACAAGCCCGCGGCGACGGCAAGGCCGACGATGTAGGGCAGCGTTCTGGTCAGCTGCGGGCTCATGGGCGCGGGCTCAGTTCGACGCCATCGCCTTCTTCATCTCCTCGAGCTGGTCGGCGACGAACCTGGTCGCCCCCGATGCATCGACGAAGCTGTTCTCGGCCGCGTACTGGCTCGTAAGAAATTTCCTGTACTCCTCGCTCGCCGCGACCTTGGCGAGCACCTCGGAGAGCTTCTTGACGCGGTCCGCCGGCGTGCCGCTGCGCACCACGATCGAGCGGAACTGCGGCAGTGCCACCTGAAAGCCCAGCTCGTGGGAGGTTGGCACGTCCTTGAACGCAGGGAGCCGCTCCTTGCCGAACATCATGATCGGGCGCATCTGCTTGTTCCTGATGAACTGCCCGACGTCGCCGGCCTGCTCGTAGAGCGCATCGGCGTGGCCGCCGAGGATCGACAGGTAGCGCTCGTTCGGCTTGGAGAAGGGCACCTGAATGAAATTCAGACCCTTCTTCGCGATCACGCTCAGAGAGAAATCGTCGACGCTGCCGAACCCGAGCGTCGCCACCTTGAGCTTTCCTGGATTTGCACGCACTCGAGCTTCGAAGTCCTTCCAGGCCTTGATGGGGCTGTTCTCGGGGACGAAAATGAACGACGGCCCCTGAATCATGACAGCCACCGGAGTTATATCGGCCATGCTCCAGCGCGGATTCTTGCCGGCGAGCAGCGCGTGGCTGTCGGCGATGTAGATCGCCATGGAGTGACCGTCGGCCGGGGCGGCCAGCAGCTTTGCCATGCCGGTCCCGCCAGTCGCGCCGGGCACGTTGATGACCGGCACGCCCTGACCCAGCATCGGCTCGGCCAGCTTGCCGATGAGCCGCGCGAGCTGGTCGGCACCGCCGCCCGGGCCCCAGGGCACGATCAACTCGATCGGCCGCTCGGGATACTCGGCGCGTGCTGGCATGGCATCGAGCAGCGCAGCCGACAGTACGACGGCGCATATCCGGACCGTCGTTCGCGCGGTGCAAAGCATGTCGTCCTCCCTTAGTTTCCGATCGGTCCGTCGTCGCGCGGCCGCTCGCCTCGATCCTTGTGCTCGCTTTCGTCCCGGCAGAAAGTCTTATGCAATGAGACCACCAATCCCATCATCCTAACAGAACAGGCGCGCGACGCAATTTGCGCGCGAGCGCGACCAGCGCCAATCGCCGCGCCACGCGACCCGATTCATCCGGGGCGGGCCGCCCTTCGTCGATGGGCACGTACGGTCGCAAGTCCGGCCCCCGTAAAGCGTCAAAGAACGGGTAAAGATGTTCTTGTCCATCTGCTCGGTCGAAGTAGACGCCTCTCAGCCCGCGGTGAAGCTTGATCGCTTCGTTCGTTTCCGCCATTGATGGCCTTGCCCAGCTTGCCGGCTTCGCATTGCGTGAGACTGCATGGATCGGATCGATCGCATCCTTGATACCGCACGCCGCCGCTGCCTGAAAGTCGTGCTGCCCGAGGGCGCCGATGCCCGCGTTCTTCGCGCCGCGCGCCGCCTCAAGGATGAGGGGATCGCATCGCCGATACTGATCGGCTCGGCGCAGGCGGTCGCGGATGCTGCCGCTGCCGCCGCTGTCGATTGCCGCGACATCCCGGTGGTCGACCCGGTAGTGGATGCGCGTGTCGATGCCTACGCTGCGGCGCTGGCGGGTGGACGCGAGAGCATGACGCCCGGCATGGCCAGGCGGCTGGTGGCGAGGCCGCTCTACTTCGCCGGCATGATGCTGCGGCAGGGCGATGCCGATGTCATGGTCGCGGGCGTCGCCAATCCGACGCGCCGCATCATCGAGGCCGGCCTGATGACGGTCGGCCTCGCGCAGGGCGTCTCGCTGCCGTCGAGCTATTTCCTGATCGTTGCGCCGGATTTTCTCGGGCGCGGTCCAACGCCCTTCATCTTCGCGGACTGCGCTGTCAACGCCGACCCTGGCCCCGAGGAGCTGGCGGATATCGCCATCGCCTCGGCGCGCAGCGCCGAGCGTCTTCTCGGTGAGGAGCCCCGCGTCGCCATGCTTTCGTTCTCGACCGCAGGCAGCGCCCAGCATGCGCGAGTCGACAAGGTCCGCACCGCGCTTGTCCTCGCCCGCGCGCGGGCACCCGAGCTCAAGATCGACGGCGAGCTGCAGGCGGACGCCGCCGTCGTCCCGGCGGTGGCGCAGACGAAGCTCAAGGAGGTCGGCGAGGTTGCCGGCCGGGCAAACGTGCTCATCTTCCCCGACCTCGATGCGGCCAACATCGGCTACAAGCTGATCCAGTGGCTCGGCAACGCCAGGGCCTACGGGCCGTTCCTGCAGGGCTTCGCCAAGCCGATCAGCGACCTCTCCCGCGGGGCGAGCGTCGATGACATCGTCATGACCTGTGCCGTCGCCGCGGCGACCGCATAGGACAAGAGTTGGGAGACCCGGACAGATAGGTGCGTCGCTCTCTTGAAGGCGGCGGCGAGAATGAGGGGAACGCTATCAGCGCGCTGTCCCTTCTCCCGTTTCTTCAGCCCTTCAGAGGCGTCGAGAGCTGCAGCCGCTCCAGGACCTTGTCGGCCGTCTGCCGGCAGCGCTTGCCGTCGAACGGGAAGGCCTCGGTCAGGGTCGAGGCCAGCTGCTCGTCGAGCGCCTGGCGCAACTGGCGCCGCGCCCGGTGCAGCCGGGTCTTCACCGTCGCCGGCGGCAGGCCGAGGAAATCGGCGGTCTCCTCGATGCTCAGGTCCTCGACATCGCGCATCACGAACACCACCCGGAAGATCTCCGGCAGGTTGTCGATCGCGCCCTCGATGAGGTGGCGGATCTGGCGCTGCGCGGCGGCGCGCTCGGGGTCGACGGCCGCGGGCATCAGCGGAAACGGGATGATTTGCGATCCGCCGGAGGGCTCCGCATCAAGCACCTCCAGGTCGACCATGGGCCGCTGTCGTCGCAGGCGTCCGAGCGCCTCGTTGAGGGTGATGCGGGTGAGCCAGGTCGCCAAGCTGGCGTCGCCGCGAAACTGACCGAGGCTGCCAAACGCGCGGACGTAGGCTTCCTGAACCACGTCCTCGGCCTCGCTGTCGTCCTGGACGACCGAGCGGGCGACGCGATAGAGGCGCTGGTTGTGGCGCTGCATGATGATACGGAAGGCGTCGCCGTTGCGCCGCAGCGCGAGCCGAACAAGCTCGGCATCATCGAGCGTATCCAGATTTTGAGGCTGACCTGCATCGCGTGCCTGCATCGATTCCTACTTTCGACAAGCGGACTTCTCTGTCATCGCACTAAGCGGCGAGGCTCCCCGACCGGGAGAGCCCGCGAAGATCGATGGCCGCCAGGAACTCCTGGCGTGTTTCGGGGCGGTCGCGAAACACGCCGAGCATGCGGCTCGTCACCATGGTCGCCGCGGACTGGCCGACGCCCCGGCCGGTCATGCACCCATGCGTGCCGTCGATGACGACGGCGACGCCCAGAGGTGCCAGCACCCGGTCCAGGGTGTTGGCGATCTCCGCCGTCATCGCTTCCTGGATCTGCAGCCGCCGCGCATAGACCTGGACCAGGCGCGCCAGCTTCGAGATGCCCACGACCTTGTTGCGCGGCAGGTAGCCGACGTGGGCGCGGCCGACGATCGGCGCCATATGATGCTCACAATGCGACACGAAGCGGATGTCGCGCAAGACCACCATCTCGTCGTAGCCCGCGACCTCCTCGAACGTGCGCGCCAGGTGCTGACCGGGATCCTCGCCGTAGCCGGCGAACCATTCCTCGTAGGCGCGCACGACGCGGGCGGGCGTATCCAGCAGGCCCTCGCGGCTCGGATCGTCTCCGGCCCATCGGATGAGAGTGCTGACGGCTTGCTCGGCCTCGGCCCGGGAGGGGCGTTCGAGCCGCATCGCGGGCCCGCGGGCGGAGGCAAGCCTGGGGCTTCGTGGGTCCGGTCTAACGAGCGTATCCATGCCGATCCTCATGTTATGGCGCCAGGTGTCCGCAGGGCGTGCTCTACGGCGGGCATTGGATGCACGTGCGGAGAAAAAGGTTCCCGGAGCGCGATTCTGGCTTCTGGCGGGGTGGGAACCTTCACGGGGGTTGCCGCATCTATGGGTAGGGTATGTCGCGACCCGGCTCCGGGCAGGCATGGCCAAGAGGAGGTCTCCATGGGTACGACGCAGTCGACACCGGCCGGTCCCGACCTGGCGCAGGGTATCCCCGCGAGCGACCTGCCCGAGGGACGCATGCTCGCCGGTCACGTCGGTGGGGAGGCCGTGCTGCTGGCGCGCTCCGGCGCCGAGGTCTTTGCGGTCGGCGCCACCTGCACCCACTACGGCGGCCCGCTGGCGGACGGGCTGATGGTGGGCGATACGGTGCGGTGTCCCTGGCATCACGCCTGTTTCAGCCTTCGGACCGGCGAGGCCCTGCACGCGCCGGCATTCGCTCCCGTCGCCTGCTGGGTTGTCGAGCAGCGGGACGGCCGGATCTTCGTGCGGGCCGAGGCTCCGGCTCCCGCCAGGGCGGTGCGCACGGCACCAGCCGCCGGTTCACCGCAGCGCATCGTCATCGCCGGTGGCGGTGCCGCCGGGTTTGCGGCGGCCGACACCCTGCGCCGCCAGGGCTATGGCGGCAGCATCGTCATGCTCGACAGCGAGGACGCGCCGCCCGTGGACCGGCCGAACCTGTCGAAGGACTATCTGGCCGGCGACGCGCCCGAGGAGTGGGTGCCAATGCGCCCCGACAGCTTCTACGCCGAGGCCGGCATCGACCTTCGGCTGCGCACGGCCGCGGCCGGCATCGACGTGCGTGCACGCGAGGTTGTCCTGTCCGACGGCGGCAGGGTTGCCTACGACCGGCTGCTGCTGGCGACCGGCGCCGAGCCGGTGCGGCTTTCAATTCCGGGGGCCGACCAAACGCACGTGCTGATGCTGCGGTCGCTGCGCGATTGCCGAGCCATCATCGCGCAGGCTCTGACCGCCAAGCGTGCCGTCGTGCTCGGCGCCAGCTTCATCGGCCTGGAGGTTGCCGCGGCCCTGCGCTCTCGCGGGCTCGAGGTCCATGTGGTGGCCCCTGAAACGAAGCCAATGGAACGCGTCCTCGGTCCGCAGCTCGGCGGCATGGTCCACGCCCTGCACGTGCAGCAGGGCGTCGTCTTTCACCTGGGCGACCTGGCCAGTGCCATCGATGGCAAGCGGGTGGTGCTGAAAAGCGGTGCCGCGATCGAGGCGGATCTGGTCGTCGCCGGCATCGGCGTTCGTCCGCGCACTGGACTTGCCGAGGCAGCTGGC
Source organism: Hyphomicrobiaceae bacterium (assembly GCA_049278815.1). Taxonomy (GTDB): domain Bacteria; phylum Pseudomonadota; class Alphaproteobacteria; order Rhizobiales; family Hyphomicrobiaceae; genus AWTP1-13. The sequence continues at coordinate 851 of JBAPMW010000621.1, read as the reverse complement.
CTGACGATGGACCGCGGGGTCGCGGTCGACGCCTATCTGGAAACGAGTGCGTACGGGATTTTCGCCGCCGGCGACATCGCGCGCTGGCCCGATCCGCGCAGCGATGCCAGCATCCGCGTCGAGCACTGGGTGGTGGCCCAGCGTCAAGGCCAGACGGCCGCGCGCAACATGCTGGGCGCCGACGAGAAGTTCACCGCTGTGCCGTTCTTCTGGAGCCGGCACTACGATGTTTCGATCAGCTACGTCGGCCACGCCGAGAGCTGGGACGAGCTGGCGATCGAGGGCACGCCTGCCGCCAGGGATTGCCTCGTGCAATACAAGCGCGGCGGCCGCGTCCTGGCAGTCGCCGCGGTCAATCGCGACATCGAAAGCCTGGAGGCGGAGCTGACCCTGGAGCAGCGGTCCGCGACCTAGAACCCCGACCACAACGGGCCAGCTTACATAAGCTCAGCGGTAGAGCAGGGGTTTTGTATATCGCAAGGTGTGCTGAATTGTATGCGCGAGATCAAGTCTAGGGCGGGAGACGGAACAGAAAATTAAATCGGTAGACTTTTGGCCCCGCGGGGAAATTCTTGTTTCCGTCGACGGCGTAGCAACACCCCTGCTTCATGGTAGCGAATTGACCTTGCTGCAATACACCGGTCTCAAAGACAAGAACGGAAAGGGGATATACGAAGCGGATGTAATTGCGTGGAACCGACGCCAGCGTCGTTGAATGGTCTGATGAAAGGGCTGGTTGGCGACCTTGGGACGGAGAAGAGGATCAGGTACTCGCCCTCATTGCTCGGAAATGCGAGGTCATCGGCAACATCTACAGGGAACTCTTCGTACAGCTTGCCGAAGATGTATGC
>JBAPMW010000620.1:0-17410 GCA_049278815.1 Hyphomicrobiaceae bacterium | reverse complement strand
CCCGGCCCGCTGACGGCCAGGACAAGAAAGCCGCCCGCGATTGCGAGGTCCTTCTGGAAATGCAGCAGCTGATTGCCATCGGCAAGCTGCCAGTGGAAGAGCACCGCAGCGAGCACACAGAAGATCGCGAACAGCGACGCCACACCCCGCGTGAACGCCCCGGTGACGATCAGCAGCCCGCCGCCGAGCTGGAGCGCAATGACAGCCGGCAGCAACATGCCGGGTACGCCGAACCTCTGCATGTAGGCAGCGGCGCCGCTGTAGCTGCCGATGAGGCCCCATCCCTCGTGCACGAAGATGAAGGCCAGCAGCAACCGGCCTGCGAGCAGGCCAGCTGCTGCCGGCCTGCCTCCCATCACATGTGCTCCCGGCATTCAGTTGCTCCTTGATGCTGCCGAGAGCGCCTTCTCGAGGTCCTCGCGCTCCTCGCAGCCTTGCGGGCAAAGCCTCGTCAGGACCGCCAGCTGCTCGCGAGCCTTTGGCAGGTCGCCGGTCTCCACATAGAGCTCACCCAGGTATTCGCGGGCACCCTTGTGGTCGGCGTCGTAGTCCAGCGCCTTCTTGTAGAAGGTCAGCGCGGTCGGGTAGTCACCGGTCTTGCGCAAGCTGAACCCCAACAGGCTGTAAACGTCGGCGTGCTCATGCGTGTCTGCCAGAGCCTTGAGCTCGGCGACCGCAGCCCGATAGTCCTTGGCCTTGATCTTGGCTCGCACGGAGGCGAGGTCGGGCGCGTCCTTTGACGTGACCGTATCGACGGCGCGGGCGGCAGATGATCCGAGCGTCGCAACCGCTGGCAGGCCCGCGAGGCATGCGGCAAGGATCACGGCAAGGCGAGTGCGGTGTTGAGTTGAGCGCATAGGATGTTTCTTTCTACGGTGTGTTGTGCAGAAGCTTGCGGCGCTTACGCATTCACGGGGGTGAACGCATACCCGGTGCCGTCCTTGGTGAAGGTGCCGGCGCCCGGGAACGGGAAGTGTGCGCCGCAGATCGCGATCTTGTCGGCAATGACACGATCGATCAGCTTGCGCCGCGTCTCCACCGCCAGCGGACCGTCCTGATCGTAGGCGCCCTGCCATTCCGGATGCGGGGCGAGCAGCGCCGGGACGTAGGCCGTGTCGTTGGAGATCATCAGCTGTTGAGTGCCGGAGCTCACGAGGAAGGCGGAGTGGCCGGGCGTGTGGCCCGACGCATTGACCAGATGGATGCCGGGCGCCACCTCCCTCTCGCCCTCAACGAGCGTGAAGTTCTTCCAGCCCGGGAAGACCCTGTTGATCCGCTGACCGAGCGGCCTGCGCCCCTCCGGCAGCTTCTCGACCCGGCCCGGGTCGGTCCACCACCTGTACTCGGTCGCGCTGACGATCAGCTCGGCGTTCGGGTAGACCGGCGCATCGGTGCCCTTCTCCATCAGGCCGAAGATGTGGTCGGGATGGAAGTGCGAGATCAGGATGGTGCCGATCTTGGCGGGATCGATGCCGGCTGCCGCCATGTTGCCGGGCAGGCTCACCGCAGTCGGCTGCCATTGCCCGACGCCAGAGCCGGCATCCACCATGATGAGCCTGTCGCCGATCTTCAAGACGATCACGCTCAGAGGAATCGGCATGTACTCGATGGTCATGCCGGCCTTGGCCAGCGCCGCCTTGGTCTCATCGACGCTGGCATTCCTGATGAACGCCGGATCGTGCGGCTTTCTCCATACGCCGTCGTAGAGGGCGGTGACCTCCACCGACCCCACCTTGGAGCGGTAAACGCCTTTGCCCGCGTCGGGCGCCGGCTGGGCCGACGCCGGCCCGACGAGAACGAGGCGGGAGCTGAAACCAAGTGCAGCGCCGAGTCCGCCGACGATCATGACGTCACGGCGTGACATGTTCACCATGTGAGGCTTCCTTTCTGGTCCGACGGAGTGGCGGGTCGGAACCGACACCGGCCACTCCAGCAAGAGATTCTGAATTCCCGCCTTCGAGCGTTGCCTGGCGTCGGCTGCCTCCCAACCGGGAGCAGATCGGCACGCATGGAGGCGCATCGACGCGGCCGAGCCGGCCCGGTCGGCTACCCGCCCCCGCCGTTGCTCTGCTGCTGCTCCCAGAAGGCCCTGGGGTCGAATGCACTGGCCGGGTTAACCAGGCCGACGACGAGCGAGAGCGCGATCAGAGTAAAAGCGATGGTCTTCATGGCCATTTTCTCCTGGGTTGGCTCGGCTGCCTGCGATTACAAGGCCGCCTACCCAGCAGGACTCACGGACATCGCCGTCTAATCCCCTCCTCGGCGCTTCGGGTCATCAAAACAATGTCAGGGAATAAAATGCGCGCCGCCGAGATATAGGAGAGAAGAAGCTTGCGAGCACGATCGACGCATGAGCCAACGATCCAGCTTCGAGCGGTTGACGCTCCCCCATCTGGACGCCGCCTTCAACCTCGCGTTCTGGCTCGTGCGTAGCGCGCCTGACGCCGAGGACATCGTGCAGGAGTCCTACATGCGCGCGTTCCGCGCCTTCCATGGCTTTGCGGGCACCGATGCGAAGCCCTGGCTGCTGGCAATCGTTCGCAATGCGGCCTATCGCTGGCTCAGCAATCGCCGGCGCGCGGAGAACGTCATCTCGCTCGATGAAGCGTTCGGCGGCCCAGTTGAGGAGCCGGCCGAGGCCCAGGTCGCCTCGGAGGATCCGACGCCGGAGGCGCAGCTGATCGGCGAGGTCGATCGCGGCCTGGTCCGACGCGCTCTCGCCGAGCTGCCCCCGGTCTTTCGCGAGGTCGTCGTGCTGCGAGAGATCGAAGGGCTGGCCTATCGCGAAATATCCCGGGTGACCGGCGCCCCGATCGGCACGGTCATGTCGCGCCTCGCGCGCGGCCGCAGAGAGCTGCGCAAAACCCTATGCAGGCTGATGGATGAGGACAAGCCCAATGCGCTGTGATCGGGCACGAGAGCTGGTGGGCGCCTATGTCGATGGCGAGCTCAGGGGCGACGACCGCGCCTCGGTGGCGGCCCATATCGAGTCTTGCGCTGATTGCAGGGAGCTGATCGGCGACATCAAGCGCACGAGCAAGGCGATTGCCGAGCTCGGGCGGGAATCGGCGCCCGCCGCGCTGGCTTCGCGGATACGCAGTCATCTTGCAAGCGCAGCGGACGAGGAAGTCGGAAAGCGGCTTGTCCCGCGTCTTGTCCCTGGGCGCCTGCCATCCAGGGTCTGGCGCGAGGCCGCCGCCCTCGCTGCCTGCTCCGCACTGTCGGTCCTTCTCACCTGGTGGGTCGTGACCTCGACCGGACAGGTCGGCCAGCTCGAGCGGCAGGTCGTGGAGGCGCATGTTCGCTCGCTGCTGCAAGACAGCCCGATCCAGGTCGCCTCCTCCGACAGCCATACCGTCAAACCCTGGTTCGCAGGCCGGGTCGATTTTGCACCCGACGTGAAGGACCTGACGGCCGAGGGCTTCCCTCTCCTGGGCGGGCGCCTCGACTACGTGCATGACCGCCGCGTCGGCGCCCTCGTCTATCGACGGCGTCTGCATGTCGTGAACGTGTTCATGTGGGCTGCGCCGGGGAACGAGGAGGTAGCGCCGACGCTCGCGACCAAGAACGGCTACAACCTGCTCACCTGGACCAAGGGCGGCATCACCTATTGGGCGGTCTCGGATCTCGATGCCAGCGAGCTGAAGCGCCTTCAGGGTCTGCTGTGAAGCAACCAGCGGTGGAGCGCGGTCCGCGAGCTCCGGGCCATAGCGGATGACCGCAATGGGTCAGAGGCGGGCATTGAGAGGACGCGCAGGTGACGGAGCAAGTCCCTCTGATTGCTGCCGGAATCGCGGCAGCGCCGAAGACTTCAGGGTCGTGCCAATCCTTGCCGCGGCAGGAGCGGGCGTCTGTCGGCAGGCACCGAAAGCGGACGCCGACGCGCCGGCATAAGCGCTGCCCGGGCTACGAAGCCCCCTACGCCGATGGCGCCGCGCGGGTGTCCTGATCCACCAGGGCGATCAGGCCGCTGAGGAGGGCGGTGGGCGTTGGCGGGCAGCCGGGGATGTGGAGGTCGACGGGGATGACCGAGGCGACCGGGCCGACGCAGGCGTAGCTGCCGGCGAAGACGCCGCAGTTCGCGGCGCAATCGCCCGCGGCCACCACCCACTTCGGATCGGGCGTGGCGGCGTAGGTGCGCTCCAGGGCCTGGCGCATGTTCCTGGTGACGGGGCCGGTGACGAGCAGCACATCGGCGTGGCGGGGCGAGGCGACGAAGCGCAGGCCGAAGCGCTCCAGGTCGTAGTAGGCGTTGGCGAGGGCGTGGATCTCCAGCTCGCAGCCGTTGCAGGAGCCCGCGTCCACCTCGCGGATCGAAAGGCTGCGGCCGAGGCGGCGGCGGGCGGCGCCCCCCAGGCCTTGCGCCAGCTCGGCCAGGTGCGCCTGCTCCACGGTGGGCGCACGCTCGGTGAGGGGGAGCTGGAGGAGCAGGCTTTGGAGGAGGAGCTTGCGCATGGGTATCCTTCGTGAATTCGTGAATTCGTCAATTCGTGAAATCGGTTCCGCGCACGAACGACCTCACGATCTCACGACTTCACGATTTCGCCCCAACTTACAGATCGTGCCCCGAATAGGAGCAGTTGAACGACTTGTTGCAGAGCGGGAAGTCGGCCACGATGTTGCCCTCGATGGCGGCCTCCAGCAGCGGCCACTGGAACCAGGAGGGGTCGCGCAGGTGGCAGCGGGCGATCCTGAGGCCGGGGCCGTCGGGCGCCAGCCGCACCCAGGCCAGGACATCGCCGCGGAAGCCCTCCACCAGCGCCAGCCCCTCCCCGCCGCCCGGGGGGGCCTGCGGGGTGGCCGCCTGCAGCTCGCCCGAGGGAAGCCGCTCCAGGATCTGCCCGAGCAGCGACACGGACTGGTGCACCTCCTCGATACGCACCCACACGCGCGCGTCCACATCGCCCTCGGACCGCACCGCGACATCGAAGCTGAGGCTGCCATACGGCGCATAGCCCGGCGCCTTGCGCGCGTCGAACGCGCGGCCCGAGGCGCGTCCGACATAGCCGCCGGCGCCGTATTGCTGCGCCAGCGCGGCGCTGAGCGTGCCCGTCGTGACGGTGCGATTCTGCAGCGAGGCGGTGTTCTCGTAGAGCTCGACCAGCTCGGGAAAGCGGCGCTCGATGGCGCCGATCAGGTCGTGCAGCGCCGCCTCGCCCTCCCCGGCAAGGTCTACGGCAACGCCGCCGGGCACGACGCGGTCCATCATCAGACGATGCCCGAAGCAGGTGTCGGAGGCGCGCAGCACCTGCTCGCGCAGGATGCCGCAATGCGCGTGCATGAGCGAGAACGAGGCGTCGTTGCAGATGGCGCCGATGTCGCCCAGGTGGTTGGCGATGCGCTCCAACTCGGCCATCAGCGCGCGCAGCCATACCGCGCGGGTGGGCACAACCATGCCGAGCGCGGCCTCCACGGCGCGTGCGAACGCGCTTGAATAGGCGACCGTGCTGTCGCCGCTGACGCGGCCGGCGAGCCTGGCCCCATGCTCGATGCCGGCGCCGGCCATCAGGCCGTCGATGCCCTTGTGCACATAGCCGAGCCGCTCCTCCAGCCGCACCACGGTCTCGCCGTTGGCGGTGAAGCGGAAATGCCCGGGCTCGATGATGCTGGCGTGCACGGGCCCCACGGGGATCTGATGCATCGGCGGGCCTTCGGCCTGGCGGAAGGCGTAGGCCTCGCCGAGATCGGGGCCGGATTCGGCCTTGCCCAGGGGCTGGCGCACCCCCCACCGGCCGTGGTCGAGCCAGCGGCGCGCATCGGGTGAGATCAGGGGCTGGAGCCCGTAAAGATCGCGGATGGTGCGCTCCAGGCGTATCGCCGGCGGATGCAGGCGGGCGATGGAGGGGAACCGCCCCGTGGGGCAGGGGAGGGTAAGGACGGCGACCGTATCGCCCTCCAGCACCGCCATGGCCACGGCCCCGGCATCGCCCCACAGGGAGAGCAGCGTGCCCTCGCCCGCGGCGAGGCGCTCGCCGGCTTGTGTCCAGGCCGCCTCATCGACGGTGGCGTGGGCATGCGTGCCGGCCGCGCCCCCCGGCCCGCCGCCCTGCACCATCTCCCGGAGCCACGCCATCGCCGGCCTCACCCGAGCAGCCTGGCGACGCTGGTGAACCACGCCACCAGCGCCCCCGGCAGGTAGATGCCGGCCGCCAGCACCAGCGCCAGATGCGCATAAAGCGGGACATAGGACGCGTGCACCGGATCGGCCTTGCCGGTGGGCTCGCCGAACGCCACGTCGCTCAGGCGCAGCATCAGGGCGCCCAGCGCCACCAGGATGCCGAGGGCCAGCACGATCGCCAGCAGCGGCGCCCGCGCGAAGGTGGAGCTGAGGATCAGGAACTCGCTCATGAAGATGCCCATCGGCGGCAGCCCGGCGATCGCCACCACGCCCAGCACCAGGCCCCAGCCCAGCACCGGGCGGGTCTCGGTGAGCCCGCGGATCTCGGCGATGCGCTGGGTGCCCTTGAGCTGGGCGATATGGCCGACGGCAAAGAAGATCGCCGACTTGGTGAGGGAGTGCATGGTCATGTGCAGGAGCCCCGCGAAGTTGGCCAGCACCCCGCCCATCCCGAAGGCAAACGTGATGATGCCCATGTGCTCGATCGAGGAGTAGGCGAAGAAGCGCTTGATGTCGCGCCGCCGGTACAACATGAACGCCGCGAACACCACCGAGACGAGGCCCAGGACCACCATCAGCGGCCCCGGCGAGATGGCCGCGGGATTGGCCGCCAGCAGCATCTTGAAGCGCAGCACGGCGTAGAGGGCGACGTTCAGGAGCAGCCCCGACAGCACCGCCGAGATCGGCGTGGGGCCCTCCGCGTGGGCATCCGGCAGCCACGCATGCAGAGGCGCCAGGCCCACCTTGGTGCCGTAGCCCAGCATCAGGAAGATGAAGGCGACGTTGAGGAGCTCCGGGCTGATGCCGGCGGCCTTCTCGATCAGCGCCGTCCACACCATGGCGTCCTCGCCCTCGCCCAGCACCGGCCGCGCCGCCATGTAGACCAGGATGGTGCCGAAGAGCGCGAGCGCGATGCCGACGCTGCCGAGGATGAAGTACTTCCAGGCCGCCTCCAGCGCCTCGGCCGTGCGGTAGATGCCCACCATCGCCACCGTGGTGAGCGTCGCCAGCTCGATCGCGACCCACATGAGGCCGATGTTGTTGGCCACCAGCGCCAGGTTCATGGCCAGCATCAGGACCTGGTACATGGCGTGGTAGAAGCGCAGGAAGCGCGGGGTGAGCCGGCCGATCTCGATCTCGTGGGCGATATAGCTGGCGCTGAAGGCGCTGGTGGTCAGCCCCACGAAGGTGCCGAGCACCACGAACACCACGTTGAGGTCGTCGACCAGCAGAAACCCGGTGGGCGCCGGCCGCTGCACGAGCAGAGACAGCGCAGCAACGAACGTCGCGAGTGACGCCAGCACGTTGAGGCGCGCCGCAAGCCAATAGCCGGGCAGCGCCGCGAGCCCTATGGCCGCGACGAGGGGGATGACCAGGATCAGCGTCACCGGCTCCAGCGTCGGCGGAAAGGACAGCCAGCTCATCGGCGCTCTCCGCGAAAAGCATCAAGGGCCTGGACATCGACGGAATCGAACCGCTCGCGGATGCGGAACAGGAAGACGCCGATGACGATGAAGGCGACCAGCACCGAGAAGGCAATGCTGATCTCCACGACCAGGGGCATGCCCTTGGCACCCGTGGCCGCGAGGATCAGGCCGTTCTCAAGCGACATGAAGCCGACGACCTGGCTCACCGCGTTGCGGCGCGAGACCATCATCAGCAGCCCCAGCAGGACGACCGAGAGTGCGAACGCCAGGTCCTCGCGCGCCAGGGGGTCGACCGACGGCGAGGTGGCCTTGAGCATCACCACCATCGACAGGCCGACGAGGCCCATGCCGGCCAGCATGGTGGGGCCGACGCCGGCGACGTTCTCGATGCTGCGGTGGATGCCGAGGCGGATGACGACGCGCCTGAGCGCGACGGGGATGATCAGGGCCTTGAGCACGAGCGCAATCGCCGCCGGCACATAGAGATGGTGCGCGTTCTGGATGTAGGCCTGCCACGCCACCGAGGCCGACAGCACGACGGCGTGCAGGGCGAACACGTTGAGGAGCGCGAACATGCGGTCCTGATAAAGCAGCAGGAAGCTCACCAGCACGAGCCCGCCAGCAAGCATGTGTGCGATGTCGAAGGATGGCCCGGTCATGCTTCAGAAGCTCCGCGACACGTAGGTTGGGTTAGCGCGATAGCGCGTAGCCCAACACATGGAGGCCGCCCCTTGTTGGGTTACGGCCTTCGGCCTAACCCAACCTACGACTCCGGACCGTTGTTGTTGTCCCCGCATCAAAAGCTCCGCGACACGAACAGCAGCAGCGTTCCAAGCAACCCCAGCATCAGCGCGGCACCCAGGAACTGGGGAACGCGGAAGACGCGCATCTTGGCAATCGACGTCTCGAACAGCACCAGCAGGAAGCCGCCGGCCAGAAGCTTGGCGGCATAGGCCGCCGCCCCCCATACGTAGGCGCCGACGCCGCCGCCCGCCGCCGCCATGCCCCAGGGGAAGAAGATGCAGGCGATGAGCGACACGTAGAGCAGCAGCTTCACCGCCGCCGCCAGCTCGATCATGGCGAGGTGCCGGCCAGAATACTCCAGCACCATGGCCTCGTGCACCATTGTCAGCTCCAGGTGCGTGGCCGGGTTGTCGACCGGTATGCGGGCGTTCTCGGCCACGGCGACGATGATGAGGGCGACCAGCGCCATGCCGAGCGAGACGCGCAAGGTCGCGTGCTCCTGCATGAAGGCGGCGATGAAGGAGAGCTGGGTGGAGCCGGCGACCAGGGCCACCGTGAACACGATCATGATCATGGCCGGCTCTGCCAGCGAGGCGAACAGCATCTCGCGGCTCGCGCCGATGCCGCCGAAGCTGGTGCCGATGTCCATGCCGGCGAGCGCCAGGAAGAAGCGCGCCGACCCGACCAGGGCGATGATGACGATGAGGTCGCCGACCCAGCCGAAGGTGAGGCTGGTGGCGAAGGTCGGCACGAGGGCGGCGGCAACCCACGTGGCCGCGAAGATCATGTAGGGCGCGGCGCGGAACAGCCACGAGGCGTTGTCGGCAATCAGGGCCTCCTTGCGGATCAGCTTCAGGAGGTCGCGGTAGGGCTGAAGGACGGGCGGCCCACGCCGGCGCAGCATGCGCGCCTTGACCTTGCGGGTGAAGCCCAGGAGCAGCGGCGCCAGGACCAGCACCAGGAGCATCTGCACGCCCTGCAGCAGCAGGCCCACGATCGTGGCGAGGATCACGTCCATGCCGATACCGCCAGCAGCAGGGCGACAAGGGCAACGAACACCAGGCTCAGATACTGCCTGATGCTCAGGAACTGAAGATGGTTGAGCCGCTCGCCGGCGACGGAGACGCTTCGCTGAATGGGGGCATAGAAGACGTCCCAGATGAGATCGCGCAGCGTGACGATGAGCCGCGCCGGCCGGCTGTCGCCCGGAGCCGGCATCTCCACGCGCTCATGCGCCCGGAACGCCACGGTGCCGAACACGCGCCGGACCGGCTGCGCAAAGCTGTCGGCCGTATACTGCGTGGCGGGGCTCGAGTCCGGGAACCCGCAGTCCCAGGCCGGGCCGCGGCGCACCGCCCGCGACGCGTACCGGTGCACGGCCTCGACGATCAGCATGGTCGAGACCGCGATGAAGACGAAGACAAGGAGGCCGTTGTAGGAGCTGCGGCTCTCGGCGATGGGCACGATCGACAGCCAGGGCAGCGTGCTTTGCTGCGGCATGGACGCGCCCGTGATCCCCTGCACCACCGGCGCCACGGCGTCGATGAACAGCCCCGGCAGGATGCCTGCCATCAGGCAGAGCGCCGCGAACGCGAACATCGCCGCGAGCGAGGCCCGGTCGGTCTCCCGCGCCTGGTGCGCCGCCGGCGTGCGCGCACGTCCCAGGAAGGTCACCCCGAACGCCTTGACGAAGCAGGCGGCGGCGAGCGCCGCCGACAGGGCCAGCATGGCGCCTGCGGCGGGAACCATCAGCTTCAAGGCCCATGACGGCAGCGAAGGGCTGAGCAGGATGGCCTGGAATGTGAGCCACTCCGAGACGAAGCCGTTGAGGGGCGGCAGCGCCGAGATGGCGATGCACCCGGTCAGGAAGGCGAAGGCGGTGAGCGGCATGCCGTGGATCAGGCCGCCGAGGTGCTCCATGTCGCGCTCGCCTGTTGCGGCGAGCACGGCGCCGGAGCCGAAGAACAGGAGGCTCTTGAACAGGCAATGGTTGAGGACGTGGAGCAGCGCAGCGGTCAGCGCCAACGCCGCGGGCGCGGCGAGTCCATGCGAGGAGAACGCCAGCGCCAGGCCGAGCCCCAGGAAGATGATGCCGATGTTCTCGACCGTGTGGTAGGCGAGCAGGCGCTTCAGGTCGTGCTGCATGAGCGCGCTGAGCACGCCCATGACGCAGGTGATGCCGGCGAGCGCGATGATCACGAGGCTCCACCACCATTGCGGCGCGCCGTTGAGGTCGAGCACGATGCGGATGAAGCCGTAGACGGCCACCTTGGTCATGACGCCGCTCATCAGCGCCGAGACGTGGCTCGGCGCGGCCGGATGCGCCAGCGGCAGCCAGATGTGCAGCGGCACGAGACCCGCCTTGGAGCCGGCGCCGAGGATGGCGAGGATGAAGACCACGGCCGGCAGGATGCCTGTGCCGGTGCGGATCTCGGCGAAGGTGTAGCCGCCGGTGCCGCCCGCCAGCAGGCCGAAGGCCAGCAGCAGGCAGAGCGTGCCGAAGGAGGCCATCAGCAGGTAGATGTAGCCGGCGCGGATGTTGCCGGCATCCCGGTGGTGCGCCACCACCAGCGCCCAGGAGGCGAGCGACATCAGCTCCCAGGACAGCAGGAAGCTGAAGGCATCGTGGGCGAGGACGACCAGCATCATGCCCGCCAGAAAGGCCGGGTAGAACGGCAGCACGCGTCCCGGCGCGTGCTCGTGCTGGCCGTAGCCGACGGCAAAGAGGCTGGCGCCGGCGCCTCCCAGGCTCACCACCGCCAGGAAGTAGGCCGCGAGCGCGTCGAGACGGAAGTGGGCGCCGCTCCAGGGCAGGCCGATGGGGAGCTGTAAGCTCTGCGGCGAGCCGGCGCTGAAGAGCAGGTGCCCGCCGGCGATCCCGAGCATGACCAAGCAGACGCCCAGGCAGATGCCATAGATCACGTGTGGGGCGTAGCGGACGCGTTGCAGGAGCACCCCCAGACCGGCCGTCCCAAACAGGACGGCCACGCCGCACAGCGCCATCCCTATCTGCATGCGCTAATGTCCTGTCTCCGACGCTTCAGCCAGTTTGTCATCCCGGGCCTTGTGCCCGGGATCCACCCCACACCGCGCTCCGGAGTGTGTTGCGAGCTGGATCCCGGCAACACGTGCCGGGATGACAACAGTACGATCCGTCGGAGTCACAACCACTAACCCGTCTCCCCGCACCGCTTGTGGTGGCGGCTCAATTCCTGATCGGCTGAGGCTCAAGCCACATGCCCAGTCGCGTACCGAATCACATGCCCAGTCGCGTACCGGGTCACGTGCGCTCCAGCCCCCGTCCCTTCCTGGAGCGGGATGACGCCGGCGGGCTGGCGCGGACCGCGGCCGCCGCAGGCTCCCGCAGGCGCACACCGCGTCCGCCGCCGTCGCTCCTGGCATTGTCGCCGAGCAACTCGACGCCCGCCGCGTTCAGCGCCTCGACCACCTTGATCAGCGTATCGATCACGCCGCGCACATTGCCCTGGCTCGCCTCCATGCGCTGGATGGTGGGCAGCGAAACGCCCGCCATGTCGGCCAGCGTCTGCTGGTCGATGCCGAGAAGCGCGCGGGCGGCCCGCAGTTGTGCGGCTGTGATCATCGTCGATCCGGGATCACTACAACTCTGGTATGGACAGTCAATAGTGATGTTCTGGACATCAACATTGGTGCGTCAACGTGGATCTTTCTGGCACCATCGCCGATTCCAGAAGCGCGCACGGCCGCCCCGGCATTGGGGGCGGCCGTTTGGTCGGGGCCTTGTACGACGCTGGTGGCTACAGGCAGCCGGACCACGTCGTGCCGCACTTGACGTAGTTGATCTCGTGCCAGACGCAGCACGGCTCTTCCCTTTTGCACACCCAGGTCCGCGTCTCGCCGCTGTACTTGAGCTTCACGCGGCACACCTTCTCGCCCTTGCCGGCCTTCACGGTGGCGGCCTTCTTGGACGAGGACTGCTGGGCCAGCGACGCCGTTGGCGCCAGCATATAGGCTGCGGCACCGATCACGAGCGCCAGCGCCAGACAGCCGCGGGTCACGATGGTCTTCATGGGTTCAATCCCTCCGATTGAGACGCGCGAAACGTCCGGAGCGGCGCGCCACAACGGCTTGGGCACCGCTCCCGCGGCGCGACCTTGGTGCGATTTGAGGGAGCCGGCAAGCGGAGAAGCGCCAGGAGAAGCGAAGGGCGGATGAGGGCGCGGCCGGTTATCCGCCGAGCGCCGTGGCGATCACAGCCGGTCGTGCCAGCGCAAGCGCCGTGAAAAGCCGAAGAGCCTCACTGCCTGACACAAGCTGCAACAAACATCAACCGCGGAAAGGTGGACCCACGCGCACAGACTGCTGCCACATAGATCAGACCATAGTCGTCCAGCTAACGTCCAACAGTCCACGTCGGAGCAGGAGTTTCATGGGACAACTGTTCAAAATGCTGACGCCATCGGCCTGCCTGCTCCTGGCGGTGGTCCTCGCAGTCCAATCTGCCGACGCTCAAGGCGGGCGCTATCCCCCAGCCGATGAAGCGTGGGACGGAACCTCCTACAGGGCCGTTGTTCAGCGGGTTGAGAGCGAGGGCCTGCCGCTGCCAACGCTGTCGAACCCAGCAACGAAGGCGGTTTTCGAGCGAATGGTCAATGTCGATAACATCCCGCTGCGTATGGGGCTGAATCGGGCTCTCTCCATTACCATACGCTTTCAGAGGTTGGACAGCGCTCTGGACCCAATTCATAAGCTTGTCGTCCTCTATTCGAATGAGATGCAAAAGGGGAAACCATATGCCACGGAGCTTGCCAGGCTGATGGTCTATGAGTCCAAGGTCTCCGCGGCGTTGCTGGACCTTGCAGAGCCGTATCTTTCAACGCTTGCAAAGGACAAGAGATATCAAGTTCACGTCGCTTATCTCGATCAGGTGAGAAGCGGCGCCCGTCGGCTCTATTCCGATCTCGTGCGGGGTATGACCGAAACGCGCCTTTACTCAAAGTCTGACATTCTTGAGATGATCGAGGGCGCTCTCGACGGACTGTCGGCCCACCACCCGATCTTCACGAGCCAGGATAGGCGGGATCTTGTCCAAAGGCTTACGCAGCAGATTTTGATAACCTCCGACCAGGAGCTGAAGAAGGCCCTTACCGCGCTGCGCGACGCGATCGAGCATCGCCAGATTCGAACGTAAGACGAGCAAGCGATCCAATCCACCCTACCTTCCGGCAACGATCACATGCGCCGGCGGGGGGGTGGCGTAGAGTTCGGCCACCAGCGGCGCCCGGCAGCGGAGCACGGCGCGCTGGTTGATCGAGCCCTTGTCGGTGATCTCGCCAGCGTCGAGGGAGGGCAGCTCGGCGAGCAGCACCGTAGCCACGATGCGGTTGGAGCTGCCCGTTGCCGCCGCGGCGAACGAGCTCAGCCGCTCCTGGAACACGGCGCGGACGCGAGGATCGTTGACGATCTCGGCGGCGCCGGCCTTGGCCAGATCGGGGGCCAGATCGGGCGAGAGTCCGCGGCAGGCCTCCAGATCGGGGAACACCAGCACGCGGATGTCGGCGAGGTCGGCGCCGGCGATCACCACGTCCTTAGCGTAGGGTGCGCAGTGCGCCAGGAAGCCTGCCCTGAGCGGCCCGACGCTCACCCAGGTGCCGGTGTCGAGCTTGAAGTCCTCGGCGATGCGGCCGTCGAACAGCAGGCCCTCGCGCGGGTCGCTCGGGTCCTCGAAGCGCACCGCGTCGCCGAGGCAGTAGTAGCCCTCCGCGTCGAACGCCTTGGCCGTGAGCTCAGGCTGGCGCCAGTAGCCCGGCGTGATGTTGGGCCCCTTCACCCGCACCTCGAGCTTGCCCTCGTTGGGCACCAGCTTTAGCTCGACGCCGGGCACCGGCACGCCCATGTTGGTGGAGTCCCTGCTCTGCCACATGCGGGCGATGGCCATGGGCGCGGTCTCGGTGGCGCCGAGGCCGGTGAGGAACAGGATGCCCTCGCCGCACTCGGCCTTGGCCAGCTCCTGCATCTCGTCGAACACCGGCTGCGACAGCGCCGCGCCGGCAAACCACAGCACCTTCAAGCGGCTGAAGAAGGTGCGGCGCAGCTCCCGATCGGTGCGGAAGTACGGCAGCAGCGCCTCGAAGCCCTTGGGCACCGTGAAGTACCAGGTGGGCGCCACCTCGCGCAGGTTCCTGACGGTGGTCTCGATCAGGCCGGGCGCCGGCTTGCCCTCGTCGATATAGTAGGTGCCGCCGTTGTAGATGATAAAGCCGACGTTGTGGTTGCCGCTGGCGGTGTGATGCCAGGGCGACCAGTCGAGGATCACCGGCGGCTCGTCGCGGAAGTAGGCGAGCTGGCTGGTGATCATCTCCGCGTTGGAGCACCACATGCGCTGGGTGTTGATGACGCCCTTGGGCATGCCGGTGGACCCCGAGGTGAACAGCACCTTGGCCACCGTGTCGGGCCCCACCCTGGCGTGCGCGGCCTCCACCGCCGCGGTCGGCTCCACGGCGAGGAGATCGGCGAAGGCCGTGACCTTGCGCCTGGAGGGCGGGTTGCGGGTCACGATCACCTCCAGGTCGGGCGGCACCACGCCCTCGATGGCGCGCTCGAAGGCCCGGCCGTCGGCGGCGAGCACCAGGCCCGGGGTGAGCAGCTCGAGCACATGGCGGAGCTTGCCGAAGTCCTGGGAGACGAGCGAGTAGGCGGGCGAGACCGGCACATAGGGGACGCCGATGGTGAGGGCGGCCAGGCCCAACAGGGCGTGCTCGATGTCGTTGCCCGAGAGGATGGCGATCGGCCGCTCCGGCGTAAGGCCGCGGGCCAGCAGCGCCTCGCCGATGCGCCGCGCCTGGTCGAGGGCCTCTGCGTAGGTCAGCTTGCGCCAGCCGCCGGTGGCGTCGCGCTGGGCGAACAGCACCCGGTCGGGCGCCCTGGCGGCCCAATATTCGAGCCGCTCGGTGAGCCTGGCGGGATAGGGCCCGAGCTGGTGCGGGGAGCGCAGGATGAGCGCGCCGTCGGCGCGGCGCTGCATGACAACGTCGCGCGGACCGAGATGCACCGGCCTGAACCGCGGCGCAAGCGACTGCGAACGGCGCTCCGGATCAGACATGGTCTCCCCTGGGCCTCCTCCAAGCCTTTGTGGCGCCAAGCTAGGCGGAGTTGGGGGCAAATGCCAGAGCGAGGAAGAGAGGAGTAGGGAATAGGGAGTGGGGAGTGGGAGTAGGGATTTAAGCTCGATGCGCGGTCGCCTTTCCCTTTTCCCTTTTCCCTTTTCCCTTTTCCCTTTTCCCTATTCCCCACTCCCTACTCCCCACTCTTGCCTTCGTCCTCACGTCGGTGCAAAAGGAGCCGTGCCTGCATGGCTCTGCCGAGAGAGGTGCACGATGCCAACCCGCAAGCCCACGGAAATCGGCTGGAAGGCGCACGACTTCGCCCTGAAGGGCGTCGACGGCAAGACCTATGGCCTCGCAGACGTGCGCGGGCCGAAGGGCACCCTGGTGGCGTTCATCTGCAACCACTGCCCCTACGTCAAGGCGGTCGTCGGCCGGCTGGTGGACGAGGCCAAGGCGCTGCATGCGCTGGGCATCGGCACCATCGCCATGATGCCCAACGACACGGAGGCCTATCCGGCCGACAGCTTCGACAACATGCAGGCGTTCGCCCGCCAGCATGGCTTCACGTTCCCCTACGCGATCGACGCGACCCAGGAGGTGGCGCGCACCTACGGCGCGGTCTGCACGCCCGACTTCTTCGGCTTCAATGCGCAGGACGAGCTGCAGTACCGCGGCCGGCTTGATGCCTCCCGTACCGCCCTGGTGCCGAACGCCCGGCGCGACCTCTACGAGGCCATGAAGCTGATCGCCGAGACCGGCCGCGGCCCTGCCGAGCAGCCCCTCAGCGCTGGCTGCTCCATCAAGTGGCGGGGTTGAGGTCGGCCGGGACGCCCGTCAGGGCGAGCCGCGAAACACGCCGTCCTTGAAGAACACGCGGTAAGGCGTGGTGCCGGTGGCGCTGCCGTCGAAGGAGCGCCACCTGCCGTTCTGGCACAGCGTGCCGCCCTGGGCCGGCACGGCCTCGAACTCGACCACGCTGGTATAGACGTTGGGGTTCTGGCCCGGCTCGACTGCCATGAACGTGGTGATGCACGTGCCGTTCGTGATGACCGGGTCGTAGCCCTTGATCATGATGCCGCCGCCGCCCGTCGAGGAGAAGGTGGAGCGCAGCAGCGGCCAGCTCTCGTAGCGCTCCTCCGCTGTTGCCGCCGGCGCTGCAAGCGCCAAGCCGGCAATGCAACAGGCCACGATTGCGCGCATGATCTGTCCTCCCCTTTGCTGCGGTGGATCGAGGAGGGATACGGCGGGGACGACGGTTTGGATCAGGCGCTAGGCTCAAGGCCGAGGTCCGACAGGCGCACGGCGAGCTGGGGTGCCCGCAGCGGTTCCAACAGCCCGCTCGGCCCGACTTCGTGTGGCGGAGGATAGCCATCCGGTCCAGGATCGCGGTGGATGGATGTGACGAGCGTGATCGCGTCGATCACCCAATATTCGGGCACATCAAGCTGCGCATAGACTGGGGCCTTCGTCCATGCGGACAATCTTAGCACAGACCACAACTGATCCAAAGACCCCGACGGCTTCTTAGGCTATCCCCCGCTTGATCGCCTGCACCACCTCCTCCAGCGCCTGCAGGAAACGGGAACGGTCCTGGCGGGTGAAGCTGGCGTTGTAGCCGGCGCTCTCGCCGGTCTCGCGCAGGTGGCGGGAGAGATCGCGCATGGCGAGCGCCATGCCGATGCCGGCCTCCGTGAAGGGCTTGCCGGTGGGGCCGATGACGCGGGCGCCGGTCTTCAGGCAGCGGGCGGCCAGCGGGATGTCGGCGGTGACGACGATGTCGCTTTTTCCCGCGCGCTCCGCGATCCAGTCGTCGGCCGCGTCCGGGCCGTCGGAGACCACCACGCGCTGGATCAGCGGGCCTTGCGGCAGCCGCATCCAGCTGTTGGAGACGAAATGCACCGTGAGGCCGTGCCGCTCCGCCACCCGCACCGCCTCGTCCTTCACCGGGCAGGCGTCGGCGTCGATGTAGAGGATGATGGTCAAGGCGGTGGCTCCAGGCGGAACGTAGGGTGCAATGCGGCGCAGCGGCATTGCAC
>JBAPMW010000619.1:0-5401 GCA_049278815.1 Hyphomicrobiaceae bacterium | reverse complement strand
GCGCGCCGCCGCGCAGGAGAACGGCGGGCCGGGCCCCGACCTGAAGAGGCCTCGGCCGATCCAGGTCAGCGCCAGGGCACTGCCCCATTTCCAGCCGAGCCGCTCGGGTGTCCGTCGGTTCGGCGATCTGGAGTATCGCGGCGGGATGGTGCTCACCTCGCCGTCCGAGCACTTCGGCGGCTGGTCCGGCCTGGTCATGGATACCGACGGCAAACGGCTGCTGTCGGTCTCGGATGTCGGCTCCTGGATGACGGCGGAGGTCCAGCATGACGACGCGGGCGCGCCCACGGGGCTCGCCCGCGCGCGCATCGGCCCGCTGCTGGCGCTGCGGGGGCGGCCTCTGCGCAACAAGCGCGAGCAGGATGCCGAGGCGGTGGCGCTTCTCGACGGCTCGCTCGAGCGGGGCACCCTGCTTGTCGGTTTCGAACGCCTGCACCGCATCGGCCGCTTCCCGGTGCGCGGCGGCGAGGTGCTGGCGCCGTCGGACTATATCGACCGGCCGTCCGAGGCGCGGCGCATGCCGACCAACCAGGGCTTCGAGGCGGTGGCGGTGCTGCAGGCAGGGCCGCTCAGGGGCTCAATCGTGGCGTTTGCCGAGCGCTTCACCCGCGGCAGCGGCTACCACACGGGGTGGATCTGGACGAGGGGGCGGGCGCAGCGCTTTCAGCTGCAGGACATCGACGGCTTCAACATCACCGATGCGGCGGGGCTGCCGGACGGGGGCCTGCTGGTGCTGGAACGCTACTTCCGCTGGTTGTCCGGCGTGCACATGCGCATCCGCCGCCTGGGGCCGTCCGAGATCAGGCCGGGCGCCCGACTTACCGGCCATACCGTGGTCCAGGTGGACTCCGGCCACGCGATCGACAACATGGAAGGCCTGGCCGTGCACCGCGGCGCACGCGGCGAGACGGTAGTGTCGCTGATCTCGGACAACAACTTCCGCACCGTCCTGCAGCGGACGGTGCTCTTGCAGTTCACGCTGGTGGAGTAGGTTTGGTCGAGCGGAGCGAAGACCCGACACACTCCAGGTCTGTGCCCTCCGGAGGTCTATGCCCTGAGAGCGTTGAGTCTGCGCTTCGCTTGACCCAACCAGAGGCTACCCCGCCGCGGCCTCGATCTGCGCCTTGCTTACCTGGCGCCTGAGCTTCTGACAGCGCTCCGACAGCAACTCGGCCTTGGCTTTCATGAGGAAGGCATCCAGCCCGCCGGTGCGCTCCACCGTCCTCAGGGCGTGGGCGCTGACGCGCAGGCGCACGCTGCGCTGCAGGGCGTCGCTGATGAGCGTGACATCGACAAGATTGGGCCTGAACACCCGCTTGGTCTTGTTCTCGGCGTGGCTTCGCAACTGGCCGGACATCGGCCCCTTGCCGGTGAGCTCGCAACGGCGTGTCATTTGAGAGACGTCCTTGGGAAATGCGCGCCTGTGGCGCACAGACTTGGCTGGCGTCGTTCTATACAAGATGCCCGCAACGTCAAGGCACTGTGCTGACTGGCGCGGCTGTTGCGGGCTTCTTTACCGGCTTGGCGATAGACTGTACCAGATACACAATTGACGCAAAACGCGTTAGCGTACCCCGCGGAAGAGCTGGCGATTGCACCGCGTCGCCTTAGGGTCCAGAGGCTGCCTTCATGAAGCGCGTAGTGCCGCTGCTCCTCGCCGGTCTTGGTGTGTTCCTTGCCGGCGGCGTCGCCTCGCCGCGGGCAGAGGCTTGGCCGGCCGTGGTGCGGGCTACCTATGATGTGAACTTCAACGGCATCAACGTCGGCACCTTCGAGTTCCAGGCCCATACCGAGGGCAAGAGCTATTCGCTGTCCGGCAGCGCTCACCTGACGATCCTGCTCTTCAACTGGATCGGCGAGGTCCGCACTTTCGGGCTGCTCCCCGCGAGCCGGGCGCCGAGGCCGGCTGCATACTCCTTCGAGTTCCAGGCCGGCGCCAAGACCGGCTCGACCAGGATGGACTTCGCCGGTGGCAACGTGACCGAGGTGAGGCACACCCCGCCGGCGCCGCCGAAGACCGACATCGTGCCGCTGCGCCAGCAGCACCTCAAGGGCGTCCTCGACCCGCTCAGCGCCATCCTGGTGCTGGTGAACTACGATAGCCCCGACCCCTGCGAGCGGCGGCTGCCGATCTTCGACGGCAAGGAGCGGTTCGATCTCGTCCTGACCTACAAGGGACAGACCAAGGTAAGCGAGCAGCAGCCGAGCGGGCAACCCGCCATCGCCCACGTCTGCCGCGTAAGGTACCGGCCGATTGCCGGCCATCTGACCGACGCGGAAAACTCCTACCTCGCCACCACCGACGGCATCGAGGTGTCGTTGCGCCCGGTGCCGAGCGCCAATATCCTGGTGCCGTACCAGATCACCATCCCGACCCTGCTCGGATACGCCACCATCGTCTCAAAGCGCGTGGAGATCGAAACCCCTGGATCGCCGCAGATCGCGCTCCTGCATTGACCCCATGGCGGATGCCCCTTGCGGCGCCTTTGCTCTACAGCCTTGGCCACGTTGAGGCAAAATCGCCGATCGGCGCGCGCCTTTGCAGGCGGCGCCGTCTCCTCGGGGCGGAGGAGCGCCCGCGATGCCGGCTTTCCGGGAGTAAGCCCTTGATCTTGCCTCATCGCTCTGCAATGCCTCGCCCCGGACGATGCCAAAGGGCCTGCCCATGAGCCGCAATATCGGACACCGCATCCGCAACGTGACTGCAGTGCTGGGCCCCACCAACACGGGCAAGACGCACCTGGCGATCGAGCGCATGCTGGGTCACCAGTCGGGCCTGATCGGCCTGCCGCTGCGCCTCCTGGCGCGCGAGGTCTACGATAAGGTCGTGGCCCGCGTCGGGGCCGAGGCCGTGGCGCTCGTCACCGGCGAGGAGAAGATCAAGCCGGAGCGGCCGCGCTACTGGGTGTGCACCGTGGAGGCGATGCCGCGTGAGCCGGACGTGGATTTCCTCGCCGTCGACGAGGTGCAGCTCGCCGCCGACCCTGAGCGCGGCCATGTTTTCACGGACCGGCTATTGCACGCGCGCGGCCGCGAGGAGACGCTGCTGCTCGGTGCCCAGACCATGCGGCAGGCGATCGCCGAGTTGATCCCGGGCGCCAATTTCATCTCCCGGCCGCGCCTGTCGAAGCTCACCTACGCGGGCGAGAAGAAGATCACACGCCTGCCCGCCCGCTCCGCTGTGGTGGCCTTCTCGGCCTCCGAGGTCTATGCCGTCGCCGAGCTGATGCGCCGCCAGCGCGGTGGCGCCGCGGTGGTGCTGGGCGCGCTGAGCCCGCGCACGCGCAACGCGCAAGTTGCGCTCTACCAGTCCGGCGATGTCAACTTCCTGGTTGCCACCGACGCGATCGGCATGGGGCTCAACCTCGATGTGGACCACGTTGCATTCGCCGGCGTGCGCAAGTTCGACGGCCAGGTGCACCGCGAGCTGACGCCGGCGGAGCTGGCGCAGATCGCCGGACGCGCGGGTCGCCACATGAACGACGGCACGTTCGGCGTCACGGCCACGGTCCAGCCGTTCGCCAGCGACCAGGTCGAGCGGCTTGAGACGCACACCTTCGACCATGTCAAATCCCTGCAATGGCGCAGCCGCGACCTCGATTTCGGCTCGCTCGACCGACTGCGGGACAGCCTGCGCCGCGTGCCCGACGAGCCGCGGCTCGCACGCGCGCGCATGGCCGACGACACCACCGCGCTGGAGAACGTCAGCGCCGCCCCCGGCATTGCGGAGCTGGCAACCAACCCGGAGGCGGTCGCTCGGCTGTGGGACGTCTGCCAAGTGCCAGACTACCGCAAGATCTCCGCCCAGGACCATGCCGAGATGGTGGCCACGCTCTATCGCTTCCTGATGGGGCCGACGGGGCGCATCCCGGTGGACTGGTTCGCCAACCAGGTGGCGTTCGCCGACCGCACCGACGGCGACATCGACACGCTGGCCAACCGCATCGCCCACATCCGCACCTGGACCTTCGTCTCCAACCGCGGCGACTGGCTCGATGACCCGGAGCATTGGCAGGGCCGCACCCGTGCCGTCGAGGACGCCCTGTCGGATGCCCTCCACGAGTGCCTCACCCAGCGCTTCATCGACCGGCGCACCAGCGCCCTGATGCGGGGCCTCAAGGAGAAGGACGAGCTGGCCGCGGATATCGGCCAGGATGGCGCGGTGCAGGTGGAGAACCACTTCGTCGGCCGCCTGCAGGGCTTCCGCTTCTTCCCCGATACCGAGGCCGAGGGCATCCACGGCAAGGCCACCCGCTCAGCCGCCGCGCAGGTGCTCTCCAAGGAGCTCGCCATGCGCACCCGCCGCGTGGCTGCGGCCAAGAGCGAGGCCTTCAAGCTCACCCCACGCGGCCTCGTGCTGTGGCGCGGCGAGGAGATCGCCCGCCTGGAGGCCGGCGAGGACCTGCTCAAACCCAGCGTCGTCCTCATGGCCGACGAGCACATGAGCGGCCCTGACAAGGAAAAGGTGCAGGAGCGCCTCAACGCCTGGATCGCCGAGATCGTCGGCGAGCGCCTGAAGCCGCTGGTGGACCTGGCCGTGGCCAAGGACGTGGCCGGCCTCGCGCGCGGCATCGCCTTCCGCATGAGCGAGAACTTAGGGATTCTGCGGCGCGACTCGGTGGCCGAGGAGGTGCGGGCGCTGGATCAGCCGGCGCGCGCGCAGTTGCGCGGCTACGGCGTGCGGTTCGGCGCCTTCAACATCTACTTCCCGGCGCTCCTCAAGCCGGCGGCCGTGGAGCTGGCGCTCACTTTGTGGCTCCTGAAGCATGGCACCGAGAGCGGCCTCGACCCCGCCAACCCGCCGACGCTGCCGCGGCCGGGCCTCACCTCGCTGCTGGTGGACAAGGCCCTGCCGCCGGCATTCTACCGCGTCGCCGGGTTCCATCCCTGCGGCGTGCGCGCGGTCAGGATCGACATGCTGGAGCGGCTGGCGGACCTGATCCGGCCGCTGGTGGCCTGGCGTCCCGATCCCGCCAATGCCAATCCCGCCCCCAAGGGCGCCACCGGCGACGGCGGCTTCCGCGTGATGCCCGAAATGATGTCGATCCTGGGCTGCTCCTCCTCAAACGTGGGCGAGGTGCTGCAGGAGCTGGGCTTCCGCCTTGAGCGGGTGCCTGTGCGGCCCGACGTGCGGACCGAGGCTCCGGCATCCGAGGCTCCGGCATCCGATGTTCCAGCACCCGAGGTCGCGTCGGCGGAGGGCGCAACGGCCGGGCCGGAAGCTGCATCGGCGGCGGAGGCGCGGTCAGCCGCGGATGCAAGCCCGGATGCAGGCGCGATCGGCGCAGCGGCCAGCGGCGAGAGCCGGCCGACTGACTCGGCCGCCTCTCCGGCCCCGGAGACGGTGGTGGCTGAGGCCGTCAGCGGCGAGACCGCGGCCGCCGACGAGGCCGCACCCACG
>JBAPMW010000618.1:0-5785 GCA_049278815.1 Hyphomicrobiaceae bacterium | reverse complement strand
CTGAAGCACCCCAGCCGGAGCCGGAAGCTGCGGAGCTTCCTGGATAATTAGCAGGTTGGGTTAGCCGCGAAGCGGCGTAACCCAATATCTACGGTCGTCCCAGCCCCACCTACGGTCACGCCGCGTGAACGCTGGGCCCCGGCGGGCGCTGGGCCGCCTTCCGACAAAGATGCGCCACCCGCTGCTCGGCCATCTCGATATCGGCCTCAGCGCCAACGCCGGCGCAGGGGTCGGTATAGCAGCGCCAGAGGTAGCGCTGCTCGGCAGTTTTCACCACCGAGCCCACGGCGAAATGCGGCTCGGCATCGAAATAGAAATTGACGACTCCAGTGTAAGGGCAAAGGCGCTTTGACAGCATTTCTCCAACTCTCCGCCAGTAGTCCTGACCCCCGTTGTCTCCTTCTCTGTACGCCTGCCCGATGTCGTCGTTCGGGCGCGCAGGGCCTGCACTGTACCCGCAGACGCGCAGCGGTCACACCGGCAAAAGCCGTGCAGCGGATAAAGTTTCGTTGATGCACCCCGGAGCAGAAGGCCCCAAGCCGGACGACGGTCTTCTGTGCACTGCCGCAATGCGCCAGCGGGGGCTTGCCTCTATGCAGCGGTGCATATCTCCCCACATCGATACCGATCCGTCGTCTAGAGACGAAACGTGGCGCTGTAGCGGCAGGCGCGCCGCGGTCCCGCCAAGAATGCGCGCCCGGTGCCCTGCCTGTGGACAAGCGCCAGCCTCGGTCCAGTCTGGTCGGTGCCAGTCAAGTCTTGGCTAAGGGCACCGTATGCCGCTACATAGCCCTTGTGCGCCTGCATAGAGGGCCATCGTGAATGGTATGTGTCGGTCAGCGCCCCGTTTGGCTGGTGCATCGCACAAGCGCATTGGGGTCGTGGAATTCATCGGGTCGGCACACCGCCGTACGTAGGAGTTCATCGTGAAGAAGCTCGCAGTCATTGCCGCCATGGGCACAATCATGGTCGCAACGCTCCTGGGCACCCAGCTCCGTGCCGAGGATACCGGCCCCGCTATTGAGAAGTTCCGCGCCGCCTACGAGTCCGGCCAAGGCCTCAGCTACGTCGTCATGAAGGACGACAAGAGCGAGCGCATCTACCGCTACGGCGATGCCTCGCGCCAGGCCGCAAAGAAGGAGAAGGCCGGCTTCATGCTGTTCACCTGCCTGCGGCCGCACGTGCTCGATCTCGACCGGATCTCGCACCGCGCCAAGCTCGCGACGGCCAAGGTGGTGCACGCCGGCGAGCCGGGCTTCGGGGACCTCGATGCCCGCTACCTCAAGGGGTGTCTCAACCCGCTCGTGAAGACCGCCATTCCCAAGGCCAAGGCCGAGGCCAAAACCAAGATCAAGACCGAAGACAAGGCCAAGGCTGAGGTTAAGGCCGAGGACCAAGCCAAGCAAAAGTAGGCCGCAGTGCCAAGGGCCTGGCTGGGGCTTCCCTTCAGCCTCGGCCCATTGGGCGAGACCGCCGGTGGCGGTAGTATCGCGAGCCATGAACTACCGTCACGCCTACCACGCGGGCAACTTCGCCGATGTGGTGAAGCACCTCACGCTCGCGCTCGTCATCGACTACCTGAAGCGCAAGCCGGCACCGTTTCGCATCATCGAGACGCACGCCGGCAGCGGGCGCTATGTCCTCGACGCCGAGGCGGCCACCAAGACGCGCGAGTGGGAAGGCGGTATCGGCCGCCTCCTGGGCGCCGATGCGGCCCCGCTTCCGCCGCCCGTGGCCGCCCGCATGGCTCCCTATCTCGATGCGGTGCGGGCGGAGAACGCCGGCGCGGACCTCAGGGTCTATCCGGGCAGCCCGCTGATCGCGCGCCGGCTCATGCGCGGGCACGACGCCCTCGTGCTCAACGAGCTCCACCCCGAGGAGCACGCGCGGCTGCGGACAGCCCTCGCCGGCGACCGCCGCGTCAAGGTGCTGGCGCTCGACGGCTGGCTGGCGCTCAAGGCCCAGCTGCCGCCCAAGGAGCGGCGCGGCCTCGTGCTCATCGATCCGCCGTTCGAGCAGGAGGGCGAGCTGCAGCGCATGGCCGACGGCTTGGCCGAGGGCATGCGCCGTTTCGCCACCGGCGTGTATCTTGCGTGGTATCCCGTCAAGGACCCCAAGCCCCTGGCCGCGCTTTATCGCGCGGCCGCGACCGTTGCGGGAGACCTCCCCGGCGGCATGCCCGGCAGCAAGGCGCTGCGTATCGAGCTGATGCTGCGCCGTCCGGTCGATCCCGAGCGCCTTAACGGCTGCGGGCTCCTTGTCATGAACGCCCCCCATACCCTGGCCGACGACCTGACAGTCGTGCTTCCGGAGATGACCCGTCGGCTGAGCGTCGGGGCCGGCGCCCAGCTCTATGTCGGGCCGATCCTCGGCAGCGGAGGACCGGCCCGCCGATCGGACACGCTCCCTCGCAGAAAGCGCAAGACCGCTTGACAGGGCGGCGCTTTTGCCTTGCACCGTGCACGGTGATCATCGATACTCCGACGCACTGCGGGGTTGGAGCATCCAGCCCCGCTAGCAGCTATTGAGCCTGTCCTGAGATGACTTGCGCTGACGTACCGTCCTTCACTGCACCTCACCTTCCCAGACATCGGATGAGACTGGCTTGGCTCCGCGTGCGCCGGCGCCGCTGCTGACGCGTGCATCCAACTTACTTACCCAAGGGACTTAGGAGGCCTTGTATGCGGCAGAAGGGAACGGTGAAGTTCTTCAATCAGACGAAGGGCTTCGGCTTCATCACCCCGGACGACGGTGGCAAGGACGTTTTCGTGCATATCACGGCGGTCGAGCGGTCCGATGTCGGATCTCTGTCGGAGAACATGCGCGTGTCGTTCGAGACCGAGGCGGACAAGCGGGGCAAGGGCCCCAAGGCGGTCAATCTGCAGACGGCAGACTGACACCGCTGCTCCCCCCCTTGGCCCGCGACTGTCTCCCTGGCTGTCAGGCGCGTCACCAGCGAGCCACGGTGTCTGGAGAATCAACCGGACACCCAGTGGAATGCCGCGACGGGGCAGTGTGCAACGCTGCCGATCTCGGGCAATCTTCCCAGCCTGTCGGAACAGTCTGAGGGAGACCCGCGATGAAGACGAGCGTGCGCCTGCTCTTGGCGGCTACTGCCGTGGTGGCGGCAGTCGCTGTTGCCCAGGCCGAGTGCGTGACCAAGGCCGGCAAGGGCACCGGCGGCAACGACGACTCCGCGAAATTCCAGGCCTGGGAGGCGGTTCTGCAAGCGACCGACTGGGGCTCCTGGGGCTCGTGGATGATGTCGAGCCAGACCGTCGGCACGGCGCCCGGCTACAAGGTGAGCAAGATCAAGACCAGGTGCGGGGCCGGCGGCTTCCTCGGCCGGGAGTGCCGTATCCAGGCCAGACTCTGCAAGTCGTAACGTCGCGTTACGGCGCGTCTGCACAGCATTGCAGCGGCGGGTGGCTGCGTTCGGTGCTATCCTGGAGCACTGCCTGCCGCCGCCGCTTGAGCCATCGGAGCACCCGCCCGCCCAGCGTGGGAAGGCCCGTGATAACGGTTTCTTAGGGAGCCTGACGGCTTGTGTGCCGTAGTCTGAACGGTGCGGCCATCGCCGATCGGTTGCATCCCATCCGGAGTTGCTTGTAATGAAACATAAGGGTCTGCTGGCGGTGCTTGCCGCCTGTGCGGGGATCGCCTTCACCGGCGTGCCGATGCCGGTGCCGGGCGTCGGCGATCTCGGGGCGTCGAAGGCCTATGCCGACGGCGTCAAGAAGGCGTCCAAGCGGAAGCGCGCCGTCAGGGTAAAGGGGTACTACTACCGCGGTGGCTATTACTCCTACACCGATGCCGACGCCATCGACACCAGGGCGTGGGCGCGCAGCCTGTTCATCAGCAAGAGTCCCTTCCGCACTCCGTTGTCCGATCAGCAGACCCCTGGCGGCCCGTTCGACAGCGGGTTCTTCTTCGACTCCGGCATGGGGCCGCGCTTCAACGACTCGCCCTACCCGCGCTGAGCGTCTACAAGCCTCGCCGCGCCGCCATCCGGGCGGTGCGGCGCCGACCGAAACAGGGGGAGAGAAACATGCGTCGCGCTTGCAGTCTCATGACGGCTGCCGCGGTACTCGCCGCCGCCGCGTTTGCCGCGGCCAGCGTCGAAGCGCGCTGCACCCGGCTGGCCTTCTCGGTCAACGACTACGGCAAGGACGGGCCGACCAAGGACGCCAAGGACCTCCTCGACAAGTACATCGCCAACTGGACCAAGTCCAAAGGCATCGCCAAGTACACCGTCGGCAGGAAGGACGTGAGCTGCGAGCTCTTCCTCAACCTGATCGTGGTTGACGAGCACACCTGCAAGGCGAGCGCGCTCGTCTGCTGGGGCGACAATGCCTCCGCGGCCACGGACAAGAAGGCTTCCACCGCCAAGTAGCACGGCCTGCACTGGCCGGCCGCGCAGGTCTGCGCTCCCCAGACCTACCAGATGTCGGTGTTCTTCCGGGGTATCGCCCTCATGGCGCGCCACGCCAGGTATGCGAGCGCCCAGCCGGCCACCACCATTGCGGTCGTCACGCCGCTCACCTCACTGTGCCAGCCGGTCCGCAGGATCACCACGAGCATCGCCGTCGCAAACGACGCGAACACCGTGGCGCAGATCATGATGAAGGCCCAGAACTCTCTCATGGCGCTCTCATGCCGTCCGTGGAGGGGGTATCGGCCGATCTCTTACCAAGCTTCGTGAGGCGGCCCCGCAACGCCTCCGCCGTAGCCGTATCAGCCGGATAGAAGCATTCGAGCGCCAGCTCCGACAGCGTGACATCGAGCGGCGTGCCGAACACGGTCGTGGTCGAGAACAGCGAGAGCATGCCGGCGTCGGTGGCCACCTGCAGGGGCACCACGACGCCGCCGAGGTCGGCCGGCGGCGCGATGCTCCGCCGGCCGCCGACAATGCCGGGATAGGCCTCCAGCTCTTTAAGCAGATCGGCAAGCACGGGATCGGCGCTGAGCTCGAGCTGGCGCCTGAGCCGCTCCAGGAGGTGCGCGCGCCACTCGGCCAGATTGGCGATGCGCGGGCTCAGGCCCTGCGGATGCAGGCTCAGCCGCAGCACGTTGACGGGCGGCTCCAGCAGCGAGGGGTCGACGCCGGCCACAAGGCGCGTCGCCGCGGCGTTGGCCGCCGCCATGCTCCAATGCCGGTCGATGGCCAGCGCCGGGTACGGCTCGTGCCCCTTGAGCACCAGGTCGATTGCCCTGCGCGCGGCGGCCAGCGCGGGGTCCTGCAACGCCCGCTCACGGAACACCGGGGCGAAGCCGGCAGCCACCAGCAGCAGGTTGCGCTCGCGCAGGGGCACCTCCAGCCGCTCGGCCAGGTGCAGCACCATCTCACGGGACGGTTGCGCGCGGCCCGACTCCACGAAGCTCAGGTGCCTGGTCGACACCTCGGCCTCCAGCGCCAGGTCGAGCTGGCTCATGCGCCGCCGCTGCCGCCACGCGCGCAACAGATCGCCGACAGGTTTGGACGGGGCCAGCATGGCCGAAGCATAGCGCCGTGCGGGGGCGAGGACCAATTACCTCGCACGTAATCGACCGGCGGGCGTCCGCCGCGGGATGGTGCGGGACATGGTGCAGCGACCGCAGTGGCCGGCTGCGAAACGCACGAGAGGAGCTTCTCCCATGTCCCACGCCCCCGCCCTCACCTTCCTGCGCCGCGCGCTCGCGCTCGATGCGGCGGCCAGCGGCGCCACGGCGCTTATCGCGATTGCGGCAGCAGGCCCGCTCGCGGGGCTCCTGGGCCTGCCCCAGG
Organism: Hyphomicrobiaceae bacterium; assembly: GCA_049278815.1. GTDB lineage: Bacteria > Pseudomonadota > Alphaproteobacteria > Rhizobiales > Hyphomicrobiaceae > AWTP1-13. Next base: position 21 of record JBAPMW010000618.1, on the reverse strand, counting down.
GGCTGCTGCGCGGCGCCGGCC
>JBAPMW010000617.1:0-1850 GCA_049278815.1 Hyphomicrobiaceae bacterium | reverse complement strand
CAGCAACCCGGTCTTTCATGTTAACCTATCAGATATCGTCCGTGGGGCCGTCAAACTCGTCGGAGCAGAACGGGCCGCCCTGGAAGAAGTCGGCGATCCGATCGGGTGGCCGGCCGGCCTCGGCGGTCAGCGCCCGGTCGCGGTAGTCCTCGGCGCGGCCGGCGGGCCGGTAGCCAAAGGCGAAGGCGCGGGAGTTGTCCCACCAGAAGCGCTCGTTCATCGCCATCCGCCGCCGCCTCGACCTGGCCCAAGGCGGCGAGGTCCGCCGCAGCGAACACCTCGCCGGGGGCGAGGTCCGCCGGTGTGACGATATCGGGAGGCGCAGCTCCGGATAGAGCCGCGGCAGCAGCTGGCGCAACCGCCGCCCCACCCCACCCGCAGCCCCTGTCAACAGCACGCGTTGCATCGGTTCGATCCCTGCCTCGACCGCATAGCATTGGGCAGCTGACGCCGGATGAACGAGGCGGCGAATCAAGCTATAAGCTGGCGCTGTACGTTGTTGATTGTCCGTTATTGTCTTCACTCTGCATCTCAATCCTCTTGCGAAGTGGCCCGTGCGCAACGACCGGCCGAGCGTGTGCGTGCGTGCGCTTTGTCCACAACCTGGGCGCTATTCGCACCTGCGCAGGGTGCTACACAGGGCGCGTGCAAGTGCTGCGTTCAGAGTGCCGCGTTCAGAGCCAAGACCGACTGTGGGCGGAGACTTCCATGCTGGACCTCTACTCTGTGCTGCAAGTGGCGCCAAAGGCGAGCGACGCCGAGATCAAGTCGGCGTTCCGCACCCTCGCCAAGACCTGCCATCCCGACGTGCGGCCGGGCGACCGGGAGGCGGAGCAGGCCTTCCATGAGGCCCGCCAGGCCTACCGGTTCCTCACCAACCCCGAGACGCGCAAGGCCTACGACGTGTTCCTCGAGGGCCAGCGCGCCTCCGATCGGGTACGCCGGCGGCGGGCGGCGGTCAGGACCATGTCGGCGAGCTTCCTCCTGACGGTGGCGGCGGTGGTGCTCGCTGCCGCATGGTGGCACGGCCACCTGCCCCTCGGCCAGATCGTCTCCGCCGCCATCGAGCACGCCGGCGCCCACGAGGTGCCGCGGGCGGCGGAGTGACGATCTGAGGTGGTCGTCACCGCGCCGCCGCCTTGAAGAAGAGCCCCTCCCTCGGCAGCGAGCCGTACACGTAGGGCTCCTGGGCGCTGCCGGTGCGCCTCAGCACGGTATCGCGCACCTTGCGGAACAGGAGGCCGATCTCCAGGCCGCGCTCCTCGATATGGTCGAGCAGCGCCCTGGTGAAGGGGCTGTGCCCCTTGTCGCCATCCTGGGCGATCTGGCCGTCGCGCGCGGCGTAGGCGACCAGGATGCCTCGCACCGGCTCGATCCGCCCGAGGCCGCGGCCGAGCGTGCGGACGCCGGCGGTCTGCTCCATGCGGGCCAGGAACGGGTTGGCCCGGCAGGCGTCGAGGATGACGAGGCGCAGCCTGCGCGCCTGCTCCACCTTGGAGAGGACATAGGGCAGCGCCACCGCCTCGTCCTCCACATGGGCCGCACGCGCCAGCTTGGCGTCGGTGGGGATCAGGTAGCTCGTCTGCCCCACCTGGATGCCGTGGCCGGCGAAATAGACCACCGCCCAATCGGCCGGCGCCGCCTTGTCGCCGAACGCCTTCAGCGCGGCGCGCAGCTCGCTGTAGCCGAGATCGAAGCGCTCCGTCACAGCCGCGAAGCCGATGCGGCGCAGGGCGGCTGCGACCGCCTTGGTGTCGTTGACGGGGCCCCACCGCGATTCCTGGCGAATTAAGCTCTTACCTGAAAATTCCGACAAATGTCTAAGCGCTATCATTTGGCCGAGTGTCTTC
>JBAPMW010000616.1:0-4667 GCA_049278815.1 Hyphomicrobiaceae bacterium | reverse complement strand
GATCAGTCGAGAATTCTGGCCGGGAACTTCGGATTAGTGTGGAAGAGAATGTCAAAGGCGCGTATCAGTCGTGCGCGGTTCGGACCTCGTCTGCTGTCAGATCGTATTTGTCTGAGATGGCGACTGCGAGAGATCGGTCAGGTCCGAAATGTACCCGTCAGGCCCGATCAAATAGCCGCTCGATTGCGACGGATCGTCGCAAACGACAAGCTGGTAGTGGCTCGCGAATATTCGCGCGGCGCCGAGCCGATCCTCAGCCGTTCGTGCCCCCCGGCGCAATCGACAGGAACAGCGCCATTCCGCAGACGCTGCCGATTGCCATGCTGAAGTATCGATGGTCGCCGTCCGGCCGTGGGCCGTAGGGTGCATAAGAGGAGCGCATTGCACCGATTGTCTGCATCAGCGCGAAAGCGGCGCAATGCGGCTGTCGCCTTATTGCACCCTACGGTCTGCTACGGTTTCCGCAGCTTCGCCCAATGCTCCAGGCGCCGCCTGATCTCCGCCTCGAAGCCTCGCCCAGCCGGGTCGTAGAACTGCTGCCGCGCCATGTCGTCGGGGAAATAGCTCTGCCCCGAGAAGGCCTCCGGCGTGTTGTGATCGTAGGCATACCCCGCGCCGTAGCCTTCCTCCCGCATCAGCCGGGTGGGCGCATTGAGGATGTGCTTGGGAGGGGCGAGGCTGCCGCCCTCCTTGGCGGCGCGCATGGCGGCGCCGTAGGCCAGGTAGGCGGCGTTGGACTTGGGCGCGGTGGCGAGATAGACCGCGGCCTGGGCCAGCGCCATTTCGCCCTCGGGGCTGCCCAGGAAGTCGTAGACGCCCTTGGCGGCCAGCGCCTGCACCAGGGCCTGCGGGTCGGCCAAGCCGATGTCCTCGACGGCCATGCGGACCAGGCGGCGGGCGATGAACAAGCGGTCCTCGCCGCCGTCGAGCATGCGGGCGAGCCAGTAGAGCGCCGCGTCCGGATCCGAGCCGCGCACCGACTTGTGGAGCGCGCTGATCAGGTTGTAGTGGCCGTCTCGCGACTTGTCGTAGAGCGGCGCGCGGCGCTGCACCAGCCCGCTCAGCGCGTCGCGGTCGAGCGCACTCGCGCCGTCCGACACCGCGCCGAGCACCTCCTCGACCATGTTGAAGAGGGTGCGCCCGTCGCCGTCGGACATGGCGATGAGCGCGGTGCGGGCGTCCTTGTCGAGGGGCAGCGGGCGGCCTGACTCGGCCTCGGCACGGCCGAGCAGCTTGTCTAGCGCCGCCTCGTCGAGGCGGTGGAGCACCATCACCACCGCGCGCGACAGCAGCGCGCCGTTGAGCTCGAACGAGGGATTTTCCGTCGTAGCCCCCACCAAGGTGACGGTGCCGTCCTCCATATGGGGGAGGAAGCCGTCCTGCTGGGCGCGGTTGAAGCGGTGGATCTCGTCGATGAACAGCAGCGTGCCCTTGCCGGTCTGGCGTTGGGCCTTGGCGCGGTCGAAGGCCTTGCGCAGGTCCTGCACGCCCGAAAAGATGGCGGAAAGCTGCTCGAAGGCGAGGCTGGTGGCGTCCGCCAGCAGCCGGGCCACCGTGGTCTTCCCGGAGCCCGGCGGCCCCCACAGGATCATGCTCTGCAGCCGGCCGCCCTTGAGCATGCGGCTGAGCGTGCCCTCGGGCCCCACCAGGTGGTCCTGCCCGACCACCTCGGAGAGCGTCCTCGGCCGCAGCCGGTCGGCCAGCGGGCGGGGTGCCGCCGCCTCCAGCCCGGCAGCCTGGAACAGATTCGTCATGGGGTCCATGATAGCCGGGGCGGCATCCGGTGAGTAGTGAGATGGTGAGATTCTGGGACGGCGCGCGTGGGAAGGGCCGGCTTTCATCCTCGACGGCAAAACCTTTCCCTCTTCAAACGCACAGATCCAAACTCGCCATCTCACCACTCACCATCTCACGAGCTATCCCGGCAGTTGCAGCTGCAGCACCTGCCCGCCGCGCTTCACCATCACGAGCCAGCCGCGCTGGCGCGAATTCAGGGCGCGTTCCAGGTCGACCACCGACCTGATCCGATCACGTCCCACCTGCAGCACCACATCGCCCGCCCTGAACCCCAGCCGCGCCGCCGTGGACCGCGGCCGCACCGCCAGGATCGCGACCCCCTGGTCCTCCTCGACCCCCAGCACCTCCGACAGGCCCGGCAGGATGTTGGCGACGCGCGCCCCGTCGAAGGGATGCACCCCGGCGAGGTCGCGCGCCCCCAGCGCCGCGGGCGGCACCGGCCTCAGGGCCACCTCCAGCTTGGTGGTCTTCCCTTTGCGGACTACGTCCAGCTGGGCCCGGTTGCCGACTCCCCGCGTGGTCAGCCGGTAATGCACGGCGCGGGCGTCGTCGACGACGTGGCCGTCCACGGCCACGATCACGTCGCCGGCCATGAGGCCGGCCTCGGCCGCGGGGCTCTTGTCCTGCAGGCGCATCACCAGCGCCCCGGCCACGCGCTCCAGCTTCAGCTGCTCCGCCAGCTCGCGCGTGATCGAGCCAAGCTTGGCCCCCAGCCATGGCCGCTCCAGCTTGCGCCCGCTGACCGCGCTCTCCACCACCAGCTTCACCAGGTTCGAGGGGATGGCAAAGCCGATGCCCTGCGAGCCCCCCGAGCGCGTGAAAATGGCCGTATTGATGCCGACCAGGCGCCCGGACATATCGACCAGCGCGCCGCCGGAATTGCCGGGGTTGATGGCGGCATCGGTCTGGATGAAGGCCTGCGTATCCGAGCGCGTCACCTTGGTCCGCCCCACCGCCGAGATGATGCCGCTCGTCACGGTCTGTCCGACCCCGAACGGATTGCCGATGGCGAGCACCATGTCGCCCACCTCGGCCGCATCGGAATCGGCGAACTCCAGGCGCGGGAAGTGCCCGTCGCCACCCTCGATCCGCAGGACCGCAATGTCGGACTTCTCGTCGGCAAGCAGCACCCTGGCTTTGAGCTCGCGCCGGTCGTGGAGGACGAGGCTGATCTCGGCCCTGCCGGCCACCTTGATCACGTGCGCATTGGTGACCACCACGCCGTCGGCGCTGACGATCACCCCGGACCCCAGCGACTTCTGCATGCGCTCCTCCGGCATGTCCCTGTAATACCGGCGGTATTCGTCATAATAGGGCGAGACGAAGGCGCGCGTCTTCTCGCGCACGTAGACGTTGACCACGGCCGGCGCGGTGAGCTTGACGATGGATGCGAACGAGAACAGCACCTTGTCCCGCGAGGGCGGAACCAGCTTCTCCTGCGCTGCCGCCGGGGCCGCCAAGGGGGCCGCAGGGACCATAAGCAGCACCAGGGCGGCCAGCACCACCGCCAGGCGCCAGGCGCCCTCCCATCCTGCCCGCAGCCGCAGCATCCCCGCACCCCTTCCCCAGTTTCCAGCCAGACACTCGCAGTCCGTTATCATTCCACAACCCGGCCTTGTCAGCCAAGGCATCTCAAACAAAACCAAAGCCATCGGATGGCGCAGCCGCTCCTCGGCCGCAACGACCGGCTCGCCGTCCTCATCGGGGGCAAGGCGGGTTACGGTTTGCGCCTTGATCCGCCCTCACGGCCCTACACCGTCAGCACGATCTTGCCGATGTGCTGGCTCGTCTCCAGCCGGCGGTGGGCGTCGGCGGCCTGCGCCAGGGGGAAGGTGGAGTCCATCACCACCTTCACCTTGCCTGCTGCCAGCAGCGGCCACACCTCGGCCTCCAGCGCGCGGGCGAACCCCGCCTTCACCTCGCGCGAGCGCGGCCGCAAGGTCGAGCCCGTCAGCGTGAGGCGCTTCATCATGACGCGGGCCAGGTTCACCTTCGCCTCCACCCCGCCAAGCGTGGCGATCTGCACGATGCGGCCGTCCTCGGCGGCGGCGACGATGTTCTTATCCGTATACTCTCCGCCCACCATGTCGAGGATCACGTTGACGCCCTTGCCGCCGGTGGCCTCCCTGGCGGCGGCCACGAAATCCTCCCGCTTGTAGTCGACCGCCCGGTCCGCCCCCAGATCGAGGCAGGCCCTGCACTTGTCGGCCGAGCCGGCCGTGGCGATCACGTGCGCGCCCCTCGCCTTGGCCAGCTGGATCGCCGTGGTGCCGATGCCGCTGCTGCCGCCGTGCACCATGAGCCACTCGCCCGCCGCCAGCCGCCCGCGCTCGAACACGTTGTTCCACACCGTGAAGAACGTCTCCGGCAGCGCCGCCGCCCGCACCGGGTCGAGCCCCGCCGGAATGGGGAGCGCCGCGGTCTCCTCGGCGATGCAGTATTCCGCATAGCCGCCGCCGTTGACCAGCGCGCACACCTGATCGCCCCTCTTCCAGCGCGCCACGCCGGCGCCCGCCTCCATCACCTCGCCTGCGATCTCCAGCCCGGGCAGGGCCGAGTGCCCCGGCGGCGGCGGGTACACGCCCTGGCGCTGTGCCACGTCGGGGCGGTTCACGCCGGCCGCCGCAACCTTGACGAGCACCTGCCCCGGCCCCGGCCGCGGCATGGGCAGCTCGGCAAGCTGCAGCACCTCCGGCCCGCCGGGGGAGGAGATGGCGACGGCGCGCATGGTCGGGGGCAGGCTTGGCATGGTGGTCTCCTTCGCAGGCCGCGGCGGTCGAGAGTAAGGGTCCGACCCCTATATCCCAGCCCCGCCCCTTGCGATACGCCCGCAGATCGATCAGAATCGTCCCATGAATTGGGACGACGAC
>JBAPMW010000615.1:0-1631 GCA_049278815.1 Hyphomicrobiaceae bacterium | reverse complement strand
CAGGGCTGCCGGTTGCCGGTATTCGAGGAAGCGGAAGAACGACTTGATCGCCGCCAGCCGGACGTTGCGCGGTTGGCGTCCCTGGACGTGGTGTACGAGCCGAGGGCGGGGCGTTGCACGTAGGTCGGCCGTAGGCCGGCCGGAGGGCAACGCCCCGTGAAGCCCTTTTTCCCCAGGGTGTCCACAGCGGCGCCGATGAGGGGGAAGCTGTCATGGTCCGAATCGAGGTTGGCTCGGGTTGCGAAACACCAAACGCAACCGCGAGAACGGACCATGACAATCGACAGGATGACTCTGAAAGCCCTCGTTGAGAAGAGCTCGGATGAGGATCTCCTCAGGGAGATGATCGGCTACGTCGCCAACCGCATGATGGACATGGAGGTGGAAGGGCGGACGGGCGCGGCCTACGGGGAGCGATCGCTCGGCAGGCTGAACCAGCGCAACGGCTACCGCGAGCGGTCCTGGGAGACGCGCGCCGGCACCGTGGATCTGGCGATCCCCAAGCTGCGGAAGGGGAGCTACTTCCCGACCTTCCTGGAGCCCCGTCGGGCGGCGGAGAAGGCTCTGGTTGCGGTGATCCAGGAAGCCTATGTGCAGGGCGTCTCGACCCGCTCCGTGGACGACCTGGTGAAGGCGATGGGGATGACGGGGATCTCCAAGAGCCAGGTATCGCGGCTGTGCGCAGACATCGACGAGCGCGTCAAGACTTTCCTTGATCGCCCCATCGAGGGGTCGTGGCCCTACCTGTGGATCGACGCCACTTATGTGAAGGTGCGCGAGGCCGGGAGGATCGTGTCCGTTGCTGTGATAATAGCTGTTGCGGTTAACACGGATGGCCGGCGCGAGGTGCTGGGCATGGAGGTCGGCCCGTCGGAGGCGGAGCCGTTCTGGACCTCCTTCCTCCGTTCGCTGACGCGGCGCGGCTTGCGCGGCGTGAAGCTTGTCGTCTCGGACGCGCACGTTGGCCTCAAGGCCGCAGCGGCCAAGGTGCTCAACTCCACCTGGCAGCGCTGTCGCGTGCACTTCATGCGCAACGCGCTGGCCCATGTCGGCACCAAGCAGCGCCAGATGGTGGCCGCCGCCATCCGCACCGCGTTCACCCAGGAGACGAAGGAGGCCGCGCACACGGAATGGCGCGACGTGGCGAAGCGCCTGACGCCCCGCTTCCCCAAGCTCGCCGAGCTGATGCACGCGGCCGAGGACGACGTGCTCGCCCACATGGGCTTCCCCAAGGAGCACTGGACGCAGATCCACTCCACCAACCCGCTGGAGCGGCTTAACGGCGAGATCAAGCGGCGCACCGACGTGGTGGCGATCTTCCCCAACGACGCCGCCATCGTGCGACTGGTGGGGGCCCTGCTGCTCGAGCAGAACGACGAGTGGGCGGTGCAGCGGCGCTACATGAGCCTGGAAACCCTCGCTGCCTTGAGCGATGATCCCAAGGCCAAGCCGAGGCGCATCGCAGCGGCTTGAGCCACGGCCCGGGCCATCACCGAGCTCAGGTGAGCGCCCCAGGAACGCGGCGAACCGCTTGCAGCTGTGGATGTGGCTTCTCTGCGCATGATGCCCCAGCTTGCGGGCAGCCATGTCCTCGATCATGCGCTGGCGCAGCGGGCTGACGGTGCTATCAG
>JBAPMW010000614.1:0-2946 GCA_049278815.1 Hyphomicrobiaceae bacterium | reverse complement strand
GGCAAGGGCTTTACATGGACACGATATGGCAAAAAATATTCACTCAAGGCCCGGCTGGCTTGGATCTTCACCCGAAGACAGTGAAAAGTTCGGCTTAAGGCCCCTTGTGGAGAGGGTTTCCCTTGGGGCTGCCCCTCACCCTAACCCTCTCCCCGCAAGAGCGGGGAGAGGGGATCTGGGCAGCGCCTCGGGGTTATATTTCGTCTCAGACACCTATTCGCGCTTGAGCAGGGCCTGGCGGTCGATCTTGCCGGTGCCGGTCTTGGGGAGGTCGTCGAGGTAGTCGACGAGGCGCGGGTACTTGTAGGGCAACAGGCGGCCCTTGACGTAGTCCTGCAAGGTGCGCGTCGTGGCCTCGGAGGGGAGCGCCTCGCCCGTCAGCACAACGAAAGCCTTGAGCCCGGTGAGCCCGTCCGCCTGCGGCACGGCCAATACCGCGCACTCCCGCACCTGCGGATGATCGGCGAGGCACAGCTCCACCTCCAGCGGATAGACCCACTGGCCGGAGACCTTCACGAGGTCGTCGGCCCGGCCGCGAAAGAAGTGGAAGCCGTCGGCGTCGCGCACGAAGCGGTCGCCGGTCCAGAGCCAGCCGTCCTCGCGCATGGTCTCGGCGGTCTTGTCGGGGCGGTTCCAGTAGCAGGGCGCATTTGAATCGCCGCGCACCGAAAGGATGCCTTCCTCGCCGTCTGCCGCCTCGCGGCCGTCGGCGGTGGTGAGCCTGACCTCGTAGCCCGGAACGCGTTTGCCGGCCGCCCCCAGCTTTTTCCGCGCCGGCGTGTTGGAGAGGTAGATGTGCAGCGCCTCGGTGGAGCCCAGCCCCTCCATGATGTCGAGGCCGGACAGCGCCTTCCAGGCGTTGAACACCTCCGCCGAGAGAACCTCGGCGGCCGATACCGAGAGGCGCAGACTGCTCAAATCCGCGCCCTTGGCCTCCGGGGCCTTGGTGAGCGCGGTGTAGAGCGTCGGCAGGCCAAAGAACACGGTGGGCCGGTAGCGCGCGATGGTCTCGAAGATGGCGGCGGGCTTGGGCTGGCCCGGCAGCAGCACACTGGAGGCGCCGACGGCGAACGGGAAGGTGATGGAGTTGCCGAGGCCGTAGGCGAAGAAGATCTTGGGCACCGAGAAGCAGATGTCGTCGGGTGTCAGTGCGAGCAGATACCGGCCGTAGGCGTGGTGCGTATAGGCCATGTCGTGCTGGAGGTGCACGATGCCCTTGGGCCGGCCGGTGGAGCCCGACGAGTACATCCAGAACGCCATGTCGTCGCGGCGCGTGTCGGCGGCGTCGAGGGTGGCCGGAAATCCGGAGAGCCAATCGGCGGCGGAGACGGTCCCAACCGGGGGAGCCGCGCTCGGCACGCCATTGGCGACGATCAGCCGCTCGAGCCTCGTGCCCTCCAGCGCCGCTCGATTGAAACGGCCGGCGAACACGGCATCGCAGACGGCAAGCCCGGCGCCCGAATCTGCGAGGTAGAACTGCAGCAGATCGGGAGGCGTCAGCGTGTTCGTCAGCACCGGCACGAGACCAGCTCGGATCGCTCCGAACAAGGCCGCCGGATACGCCGGGGTATCGTCCAGGAACAGGAGCACCCGATCGCCGCGCTTTGCCCCGAGCGACAGCAGCCCGGCGCCGAAGCGGCAGGCGTCGGCGACAAGCTCGGCATAGGTGCGCGTGCCCGCAGGACCGGTGATGGCGATGCGCTCGCTGCGGCCGGCGGCGAGATTGTCGAGCAGGATGGCGCTGGCGTTGTAACGCGCCGGCAGCGCAAAGCCGATCTCCTGTGCGCTGGGCGCATCGCGCGGCACCTGGTCGGCGATGGAGGAGACGGCGCTCACGTCAGTGCCGAGGTCAGTGGCCATTGCGCACCCGGCGGGTCCTTGCTCATTGCAATCCTCCGCCTTGCTCGTAGAGTGCCATGAACCTCGGCGCCATCGCGCGCAGGCGCTCCATATCGACGCGGCCGGAGCGCTGGATGTAGCTCATGGCGAGATCGAGGGGCGCCAGCCGCATGTGCTCGGGGAAGCGCTCGTACCACGCGGCCGACCGGCGCGAGGCGGCCACCAGCTTCTCCACGATCGGCTTGCGCTCCGCCTCGTAGCGTCTGAGCGCGGCCGGCACGTCGCCGGGCTCTGCCTCCAGCGCCTTGACGAGTGCCAGCGCGTCCTCCATCGCGAGCCGCGTGCCGGAGCCGATGGAGTAATGCGCGGTGTGCAGCGCATCGCCGATGAGCACGACGTTGCCGTGCCACCAGCGCTCGCTCCACACCCAGGGGAAATTGCGCCAGATCGAGCGGTTGGAGACGAGCGGGTGGCCCTGCAAGGTGGCGGCGAATACGCCCTCGCAGATGCGGCGGCTCTCCGCCTCTTCGCCCTTGTCGAGCCCCGCGCGCACCCAGGTGGCGGGGTCGCACTCGACGATGAAGGTGCTCATGCCCGGCGCGTAGCGGTAGTGGTGCGCGTTGAAGGTGCCGAGGTCGCATTCCACGAACGTCTGGGTGAGCGTGTCGAACGGCTGAGCCGTGCCGTACCAGACGAACCTGGCGTCGAGGTGGCCCATCGAGATACCCAGCTCGCGCGCGAGCGTGCGTCTCGCCAACGAGTTGACGCCGTCCGCGGCCACGATCAGGTCGCAGTGCCCGAGCTCGTCGAGAGAGCCGATCGTGCGGCGGAGCTCCAGATCGACGCCGGCCTCGCGCGCCCGCTGCTGGAGGAGCTGCAGCAGCGCCAGGCGGCCGATGGCGGAGAAGCCCACGCCGTCGATGGCGATACGTTCGCCGCGGTGGACGATGGCGATGTCGCGCCACGTCTGCACGGTGGGAGCGATGAGGTCCACGGTGGCGGGGTCGTCCTCGCGCAGGAACTCCAGCGCGCGATCGGAGAACACCACGCCGAACCCCCAGGTGGCGTCCGCCGGATTCTGCTCGACCAGATGGACCTCATCGCGCG
>JBAPMW010000613.1:0-3046 GCA_049278815.1 Hyphomicrobiaceae bacterium | reverse complement strand
GCAATCTCCATTTCGGGATTCGCGAGCATGCCATGTGCGCGATCGTCAACGGCCTGTCCCTCTCCAAGCTGCGCGCTTTCGGGGCGACCTTCGTCATCTTCAGCGACTACGCCCGGCCGGCCATCCGCCTGTCCGCGCTCATGGAGCTGCCGACCATTTGGATTTTCACCCACGATGCCATGGGCGACGGCGAGGACGGGCCGACGCATCAGCCCGTGGAGCAGCTCGTCTCGCTGCGCGCCATTCCCGGCCTCACTGTGCTGAGGCCCGGAGATGCCAACGAGGTCGTCGAGGCCTATCGCTATGTCATGCAGATGCGCCACCGGCCGGCCGTGCTGGCCCTGTCGCGCCAAGCGCTGCCGACCTTCGACCGGAGCAAATACGCTCCAGCCAGCGGTGTCACGCGCGGTGCCTACATCATGGCGGAAGCTGCGGGCGGCACGCCGCAGATCATCCTCATCGCCTCCGGCAGCGAGGTCGCCCTGGCTGTCGATGCGCACGAGGATCTCACGTCCCAGGGGGTTCGCTCCCGTCTCGTTTCCATGCCCTCGTGGGACATCTTCGAGAACCAACCGCAGTCCTATCGCGACGAGGTGCTGCCGCCCAAGGTGAAGGCGCGTGTCGCCATCGAGCAGGGATCGGTGCTGGGATGGGACCGGTACGTCGGCCCTGAAGGCCGCGTCATCGGCATGAGGACCTTCGGCGCGTCGGCGCCTCTCAAGGAGCTGCAGCGCAAGTTCGGCTTCGAGCCCGAGCGGGTGGTCGCGGTCGCCAAGGAGCTACTCGGGTGCGCGTGAAACAATCGAGTGTAGGTTGGGTTAGGCCCGAAGGGCCGTAACCCAACACGACACCCGCGACAAGGTTGGGTTACGCCGCTTCACGGCTAACCCAACCTACGACTGCTGGGAGCGTTCTAGGAAAGGCCCATGACTCGCACCGCACCCCAGATCGCCACCAGAATGCCCGCCACGAACAGCCATACGCTTCCGTTCTCGATCAACGCGGCACATGCCAGAGCGGCCAGAGCTGCGAGGGCGAGAAGGTCGATCAGCTTAAAGTACTCGACGATGAAATCCATCAGGACCTCCCAAGGCGCTGGCGAACGGGAGCTTGAGGTTGGGAATGGGGCCGACCACGGATGTTGTGCCAGACTGCATCGTCCCAAAGATGAATGCCGCCCGTTATGCCGTTATCGTTCGAGGCGATCTTCACGTTTCGCGGGAGCTTCGCCGAGAGGTGCCTCGCGTTGCCGCCGCCCAGATAGAGCACATCGTAGTGCAGGAGCGAATCGACCGCCTCGATCGTCCGCAGGACACGCCGGTTCCACTTCTTCTTTCCGTGCTGCCGCAGCGCCTCGTTGCCGACGTACTCGTTGTAGGTGCCCCCGTTGTAGAGAGGGTGCTGCGCGAGCTCGAGATGGGGCGCCAGCCGTCCGTCCGTGAACACGGCGCTGCCGACACCGGTTCCAAGCGTCAGCACCACCTCGAGCCCCCGGCCCGCAATAGTGCCGAGACCCTGCACCTCCGCATCGTTGAGCAGGCGGGCGGGATGGCCAAAGCGCTCCGCCGCAGCGTCTTCGAGCGGATAATCGCGCCATGCCTTGCCGATAAAGTGGGGAGCCGTCAGGACATGGCCGTCGCGCACGACGCCGGGAAAACCGATCGAGATCCGGTCGAAGGCCGGGAGCGGCGCCGTGAGCTCCGCTAGCGCACCCAACAGAACCTTCGGCGGGCATGGATAGGGGGTCGGCAGGCGGACCCGCTCCACGACCATGCGGCCGTCCCTGTCCAGAACCGAGGCCTTGAGCGCCGTCCCTCCGATGTCGATTGCGAGGGTGTGCGGGCCTCGACCGCGAGGCGAGTCCCGCGTGCCTGCGGCACTCGGCTCGGGTGCGCGACTGCGGCTCCGCGTTTTCATGGCGCCTCGCGCGGCGCTGCGGCGCGGTCCACGAAGAGGCACAGCATCCCGTGCACGGGCCGAAGGTGCACGGCGGGCAAGCTCGGGTCACCTTTGAGCAGCTGCTCCAGCACTTGGCGCTTGGCCGCACCGGTGACGAGAAAGGCGACCGCGCGGCTGCTTTCGAGCGCCGGGTAGGTGAGGGTGATGCGCGGCTCTGGCTTGGTGCCGATCACGGCACCGACCCAGCGCGTGCGCTCATTCAGAATTGCGGTGCCCGGGAACAGCGAGGCGATGTGGCCTTCGGGGCCCAGGCCAAGGAAGGTGACATCGAAAAGCGGCCGATCGGGTTGCAGCCTCGACGCGCCGTAGAAGCTCTTGAGGTCGCGCTCATAGGAGAGCGCCGCCTCCTGTGGCGTCAGGCCCTCGGTGGGTATGGGATGGATATTCCCGGCGGGTACCGGAACGCGCGCAAGCATGGCCTCCCGCACCATGCGGTAGTTGCTCTCCGGGCTGTCGTGCGGCACGAACCGCTCGTCACTCCAGAACCAGTGGGTGCGCGCCCAGGGGAATGCCTCGCGATAGGGCGAGCCGGACAGGAGCTCGTAGAGCCGGCGCGGGGTTGAGCCGCCCGACAGGGCGATTGCGAGCCGGCGGTCGTCCTCCACGGCCGCCGCGAGCAGCCAATCGGCGACATCCCGGGCCAACGCCGCTGGGTCTGCGAGGATTTCAAGCCGAGCTTTGGACACGCCGGTCATTGAGCGAATTATCTCCGATCGAGGTCATCGCCGAAACTACAATCGTCGGCGCACGCTATAATCTTGTTGCCGTAGTCTTAACGCGAGGCGCTTGAGCGCTCGCGCCATAGTGTTTTGACCTCCCCCCGTACGGCCTGACCAATTGCTTTCAGCGTCGCGCTCGCCAAGGTGTGCCTGCATTGATCGGCAACAGAGGACGGAGCCATGCCGTTCAAAGTCGAGGTCGGTCCGCCACAGATCGCCATTCACCATGGCCAGACGGTGCTGGTCACCGATCCCGATGGCCAGATCGGCTGGCCCAGCGACCGCGGTCTCTTCTTTTTCGACACTCGGGTGCTCAGCAGTTGGGCGATCTACGCCAACGGCGTTCCCTGGGAGCTCTTGAGCGGCGG
>JBAPMW010000612.1:0-4355 GCA_049278815.1 Hyphomicrobiaceae bacterium | reverse complement strand
CCTTCACTCCGGCCTCTCAACCGTGGGGCGCTTGCGGCGTTGGCGGCCGCCGCATGTGCCATCTCCCTGCTCCTTCGCCCCACCCCCCGACCCCACCCCCACAAAAGGGAGGGGGGACGCTATGGCTCACTCTTCCCCTCACCATCCTCGTCGAGTGCTCTGCAAGGGGCGCACGACACATCGAGTGGCAAACGCCCTACCCGTGCGTGATGTAGGCGCGCATGGCGGTGGCCTCCATCTCGATCTCGGCGACGTGGTGCTTCACCACGTCGCCGATGGAGACGATGCCCACGAGATCGCCTTCGGCCACCACGGGGATGTGCCGGAAACGGCGCGCCGTCATCATCGACATCAGCTCGTCGAGGGTGTCGCACTCCTGGCACGTGACGACCTGGTGGGTCATGGCCTCCGTCACCGGCTGGGTCAGGCATGCCGCGCCCGCCTCCGCCAGCGCCCGGACGACGTCGCGCTCGGAAATGATGCCGGCGATCTCGCCCTGTCCGTCGACCACCACCAGCGCACCGATGCGCCGCTGCGCCATCCGGCCGGCGGCCTCGACGAGCGTGAGCGTGGGCGGGATGGTGGCGACAGTCCGCCCCTTCTGTTTCAGGATCACTGCAACGTTCATGGACGTACTCCCGGTTGCAACCGCCGGCGGGAGGACGGCGGCACCGCCCGTGGCGAGCGGGCGGACCGCAAGATCAATGTCCGGTCCACGCGGCGGCCGCTTATTCCCTGCTCGCCGGCTTCATAGTGAACGCGTTCCGGGCCGGTGCGCAAGCGATCATTCCGCCCGCGTCGAAACTCGCTGTAAACATCGTCAACGGACTGCTCTACGGTCGAACAGCCCGAACGTCAGGAAACCGGTGAAAAATCCCCCAAGATGGGCCTCCCAGGCGATGCTCATGTCGTCGAAGATCGCCTCGGCGCCGCGCGCCGCCAGCACGTTGAGCGCGGTCCAGCCGGCGACGGCGGCGAGGATGCGGCGGTCCGTGAGCGCCTGCGAAAGGGGGACCAGGGGCGGGCGCGTTTCGCCGGCGAGCGCGTCGGCATCGCCGTCGTTCATGGGCAGGAACAGGAACCGCAAGGCGGCGCCCATGAGGCCGGAGATGGCCCCCGACGCCCCCACCATCGGGGCCGCGCTGAAGGGCAGGAACAGGAGTGCGCCGCCGATGCCGCAGAGCACAAACAGCGCCAGGAAGCGCGGCGTGCCGATCCGGCGCGCGACCGGCGTGGCGAAAGCGAGAAACCAGGCGGTGTTGACGAGGAGGTGGGTGAGGTTGCCGTGCAGGAAGGTGTAGGTGACGAGCTGCGTGATCCCGGCCACTCGCCCGCCGGGAAACTCCGCGGCGTGCGCGCCGAGACGGCCCGGAATGAAGGCGAGGAGCTGGAGCACCCGTTCGTCCGCGGCCTCGGTGAGGAGCAAGCGGCCCAGGTGCACGGCCGCGAACGCGCATGCGAGCGCGACCACGACCGTTGGGGCATTGAAGATCGGCTGGCGCTGGCTCAATGAGACCCCTGGCTCCCGGCTGTTGGCCCCGCCGGCTTATAGATTGGCCCTGCGGCTGGCAACCCGGCCGTGGCAATGCAGCAACCTTGTTGGCAGGCGGCGCTCGCACACGGCCCCGGAGGTGACACGATAGAGGGACACGATCGACGGGCATGATCGCCAGGCCGATCGACATGGCACGATCGGTGCTCATGCACCTAAGGACGCCGGGATTCCTCACGCCAAGTCTCGTTTCGGCACACCGTCGCCGATGCGCCGCAGACGAGGCCCGAAGAGACGACCGGAGATACACCCAAGACGCGCCAAGGCTGGCACCCAAGCAGGTAGAGCTTCCGCATGCAGCAGCGTACGTTGCAGATACTCTACACCTACTGGAACGGCCTGCGCGCAGGCCGCGTCGCGCCGGCGCGCCTGGAGATCGACCCGTCGCGCATCGGCGCCATCCTGCCCGAGATCTTTCTTCTGGAGCGCATGGACGCCGCCACCTACTGCTACCGCCTCGCCGGCACCCGCCTGTGCGAGATGTTCGGCTCGGAGCTGCGCGGCACCAACCTGCTCGACGGCTGGTCGGCACCCGATCGGGCCGCGCTCGCCAACGACCTGGCTCTCACCTGCGAGCGGGGCGCGGCCATCCACCTTGTCCTGGAGGCCCGCGCCGACGGCGACCGCCGGGTGCAGCTGGAGGCTACCTTCCTGCCGCTGATGCACGCCGAGGGCGCCATCGGCCGCGTGATCGGCGCCATGAGCGCCATGGCCTCACCGCATTGGCTGGGCCACGAGCCTCTGCGCGCCCGACGCCTCCTCCACCACGAGCTGATCTGGCCGGATGGCCGCCCCAATGCGGCGCTGGCCGCGATGCCGCCACGGTCGCCGCCGCCCACTACCGGCGGCGGCCTGCGCCGCAACTTCCGCGTGCTCGACGGCGGCCGCAAGGAAGACTGAATGGCGAATTAAGGTCCGGAGCTGGAGAAGCGGGAGGGCGGACGCCGGAGGCCGAGAGACCGCTGACGACCGAGGCCGAGCGACGACGTGGTCCATCCCGAACCGGGTCACGGTTTAGGGCTTCATTAAGGCGGGCTGGATCATAATGGATCACTGCACACAACAAGAAGGCCGCCGACCCGGCCGGCGCTCGGCTAAGGGGAAGTTTCTCCGGCAGAGTGGCAGTGTCGTTGAGGGTGAGTGCAGTAGAGTTGAGGGTGACCATGAGACCGAGTGCGATTGTTGTTGCGTCCGTCGCGGGGATGCTGGCGATCTCGCCGTCGGCCGTTGCAGACCCCGTCGGGCATGCCAAGGACGCCGGCATGCACAAAGAGTTGTTCATGCGCGTCTACGGCGTGGCGCAGCCCCCTTACGGGTTCGTGAGCTTCTGCCGGCGCTGGCCCAGAGAGTGCCTGCAAGGCCCGCAGGAGGAGAGCCGCTTCAGCGCGACGCCGGAGCGGCTGGCCGAGCTTGACTACATCAACCGCATGGTCAACCACGAGATTGTGCCCGTGACCGACCTCGACCTTTACGGCGAGGCCGACTACTGGACCATCCCCTCGCGCAGGGGCGACTGCGAGGACTACGTGCTCCTGAAACGCCGGCGCCTGATGCAGCTCGGCTGGCCGGCGAGCGCGCTCCTGGTCACCGTGGTGCGCGACGAACGCGGCGAGGGCCACGCGGTGCTGACAGTCCGCACGCAGCAGGGCGACTACATCCTCGACAACAAGACCGACGAGATCAAGCTCTGGCACCAAGTGCAGTACCAGTTCGTCATGCGCCAGTCCTATCTCAACCCGACGGTATGGATGTCGCTGGATGCCAAGGAGCGGAGCCCGTCCATGCCGCTGGCGGGGGTGAAGTCGGCACGGTGAGGGCCTATCCCTCTGCGCGGGTTGGCTTCGGCCCAATGCCGCGTGCGACTTCGGCGAGAGGCAGATACAGGCTCATAGGTGCGCTCGCAAAGGTAACGAAGCCGTGGCGCTTGTAGAAGGCGACCGCGGCATCGTCCTTGGCGTCGACGACAATGGCAAACGCTGCGATCTCTGACCGGAGCGCCCGCTCAACCGCGTCGAGTACCAGGCCTGCGCCAATCCCCCTGCCGCGATGAGCCAAGGCGACGGCCAGACGGCCGACGAGAACCGCGGGAACAAGAGGATATCTGGGCAGCTTCTTGGCTGCAGCAGGGGCGAGGTCCGGCAGCGGGATGGAGCTGGCAGCTATTGTGTAGAAGCCAACGACGGTGCGGCTCGCGCGCTCAACGGCTACGAAGCAGGCTGATACACGGCGACGGATATCCTGGGTGACTTGGCTTGCGAAGTAGCGGTCAAGCGGCTCGACGCCGCTCTTGAAGCCGACGCGGTCATGCGACGGCGAGAGAGCCTCGAAGGCGTAAGGGGACGCAGTCTCAGGCGTCGCCATCGGCCGGCCCAAACAGGCGGCGATGGCGCTTGATGGCTCGCTTCATGGCCGGCGTGAGCGGCGGCGGATTGATCAGCGCCTCCGCGAAGGCCTGCTGGTCCTCGACCGAGAGGCGGATCATCCCAGCCTCCTCGATGGTCTTGCGCGCTGCAGCGCTCGCGGCCGCAACCACGAAATCGGTGAGCGAGCGGCCTTCGATCTCGGCCGCACGCTTCAGCAGCGCGTGCACCTCGGCCGGCAGGCGCGCCTCAAGGCGGGCAGGGTTGGTCCTGGTTCTGTTGCTCATGGGCTGCAATGTACGGCATATTGCCGGGAATCTCAAGTGATTTAACCCGAAGGTGCCTTTACATTGGTCGGTTGAGGCGAGAGCCATTTCTCATGGAAGTAAAGGGTCATTAGATCGGCCTCGATCGCGTTCAGCGTCGTTGTGTAGATGGCAAGC
>JBAPMW010000611.1:0-3246 GCA_049278815.1 Hyphomicrobiaceae bacterium | reverse complement strand
ACCTCGCCGGCCGCACCGCCGGCGATCTGGTGGCCGCCCAGGCCGAGGCCCTGCCGCAGGCGCTGGGCCGCGCCGGCCGCCCGGTGCGTACCTTCGACCTTGCCCGCCTCGACGAGGCAAGCCTCGGCGGCCTCATGATGCACATGATGCTGGAGACGATCCTCGCCGCCGCCTTGATGGGCGTCGACCCGTTCGATCAGCCCGCGGCGGAATTGGCCAAGGTGCTGACGCGGGAGCGTGTGGCGGCGATAAACTCGTGAAGTCGTGAATTCGTGAAATGGTGAGTTCGGCAGCTATCTTCGGAGGGCCGGTTCATGGTCTATGGCTCTACCATACGGTCTTACAAGGACCTGGATGTTTGGCAGGTGGCGATGGACCTCGCGGCGGCCTGTTACAGAGCGACAGAAGTGTTGCCGCGCGAGGAAATCTACGGAATGACGGCACAGATCCGCCGCGCATCGGTGTCGGTAGCTGCCAACATTGCGGAAGGCTACGGGCGCGAAACGAGCGCCTCGTTTGTGCAGTTCCTCAGAATCGCCCAGGGCTCCCTCAAAGAATTAGAGACACATCTGTTGCTGGTGGAGCGCATTCAGCTATTGAAGCCAGAGCTGCTTGCGCCGCTGCTCAACCAATGTGAGAGGATCAGCAAGATGCTCCGAAATTTGATCAGATCGCTCAATGATCCGAGCAGGACCACCGTAAGGGAGCCGTGAGCCCACGCTGCGATCTCACGGCCTCACGATTTCACGACTTCACGATTTCACGACTTCACCCATGCGCATCCGCCAGCTCAAGCCCGAGACCGTCAACCGCATCGCCGCCGGCGAGGTGGTCGAGCGGCCGGCGAGTGTGGTGAAGGAGCTCGTCGAGAACGCGCTCGATGCCGGCGCCACCGATATCGAGGTGGTGACCGCCGCCGGCGGCATCTCGCTCATCCGCGTCACCGACAACGGGGCCGGCATGAGCGCGACGGATCTGGCGCTGGCGGTGGAGCGGCACGCCACCTCCAAGCTTGCCGACGACGACCTCTTTAATATTGCCACGCTCGGCTTCCGCGGCGAGGCGCTGCCCTCGATCGGCTCCATCGCCCGCCTCGCCATCGCCTCGCGTCTCCGCGGGGCCGCCTCGGCGCACGAGATCGTGGTGGACCGCGGCGCCAAGGAGGGCGTGCGGCCGGCGGCGCTCAATGGCGGCACGCGCGTGGAGGTGCGCGAGCTGTTCTCGGCGACGCCGGCGCGGCTCAAGTTCCTGAAATCCGAGCGGGCGGAGAATCTGGGCATCTCCGAGGTGGTGAAGCGCCTCGCCATGGCCCACCCCGCGGTCGCCTTCGCCCTCACCACCGGCGAGCGTGCCGGCCTCAAGCTGCCGGCGCAGCCGCTGGGCCCCGAGGGGCACCTCGCCAGACTCGGCCGCATCATGGGCCGGGAGTTCCTGGAGGACGCGCTGCCCGTGGACATCGAGCGCGACGGCCTGCGCGTGACGGGCTTCGCCGGCCTGCCCACGCTCAACCGGCCCGACACCGGGCAGCAATACCTGTTCGTCAACGGCCGCCCCGTGAAGGACCGGCTCTTGATTGGCGCCGTGCGCGCCGCCTACGGCGACCTGCTGCCCAAGCTGCGCCACCCGTTGCTCGCCCTGTTCGTGGAGCTGCCTCCGCGCGAGGTGGACGTGAACGTGCACCCCACCAAGGCCGAGGTGCGCTTCCGCGACCCCGGCCGCGTGCGCAGCATGGTGGCGGGCGCGCTCCGCGCGGCGTTGGAGGCGGCCGGCCACCGGGCGACGGTGGCGGGTGGATTTGCGGCGGCCAGCGTGCTGGCACGCTCGACGGGGTCAGACCCTGCGGGTCTGACCCCAGGGCAACACAGTGGGACGACCCGCGCCATGGGGGCAGCGTTGGCCTCCACTGGACCGCAGCGTACCCCAGGCTTCGCCGAGGACTGGCAAGCCCCTCTCGACGGCCTCGCGGCCCCGAGCGCCGACGCCAGCGCCTCGGCGGAGCCGCCCCTGGTGGAGCTGCTCGACCGCCCGCTCGGCGCGGCCCGCGCGCAGCTGCACGAGACCTACATCGTCGCCCAGACGCACGACTCCGTGGTGATCGTCGATCAGCACGCGGCGCACGAGCGCCTGGTGTACCAGCGCTTCAAGGCGGCGCTGGCCGACGGCGGCGTGGCGCGCCAGGCGCTGCTCATCCCCGAGGTGGTGGACCTCGACGGCGACGAGGTGGCCGCCCTCGCCGAGGCCGCGCCGGAGTTGGAGCGGCTGGGTCTGGCCCTGGAGGCCTTCGGCCCCGGCGCCGTGCTGGTGCGCGAGATGCCGGCACTCCTGGGCAACACCGACATCAAGGGGCTGGTGCGGGACCTGGGCCGCGAGGCGGTGAGCGAGGCGGTCAGGGAGGCTGGGGGCAGCCTTCTCAAGGAGCGCCTGGAGGCGGTATGCTCCACCATGGCCTGCCACGGCTCGGTGCGGGCCGGTCGCCGCCTGACGCCCGAGGAAATGAACGCGCTCCTGCGCGCCATGGAGGCCACTCCCGGGTCCGGCCAATGCAATCACGGCCGGCCCACCTACGTGGAGCTGAAGCTCGCCGACATCGAGCGGCTGTTCGGCCGGCGGTGAGGAAATATCGGGTAGTGGCGTGCGTAGAGGATTGAGATGAGAGCCTTGAGTCTGCTGGCGCTGGCGGGCTGTCTCGTCAGCGCCGGGTGCGCTGCGCCGGCGCAGACCGCAGATCCGGCGCCGGTCTTGGCAAGTCAAAGCGACCTCGCGCGCATTCGCCAAGCGATCGCACCGTGTCTCAAGAGGACATGGGGGTCACTGGCAAAGCGTCAATCCGCGCGCGTGACGCTCAAATGGCGGCTCGACGAGGATGGCAGGCTCGTGGGGTCGCCGGAGGTCGTCGATCCACCGGGCACCGACTCTCCCGCGACCCAGATGGCAATACGGGCCGTACATGCGTGCGAGCCATTCAAGCTCCCCGTCGCCCAGTACCACCTGTGGAAGGAGATCGTCTTCAATTTCAGCGCGAGCTGACGTTGGGTCGGACCCGCAGATCTGAAGGGAAAGTCGCTATCTGTGGTAGTGCGTAATGGCTACCTCAACCGACTTTCGTCATCAAGGGTCGGCGTCAGCCGGTGAACGGCTGACACAAAACACAAGGCCGAGTCGCCGCCCGGATCGTGCCAGATTGGAGAGAGGGTTCGGCAATGCTCGAAGAACAAATGCTCGATGGCTGGTCGCCGGGTTGCTTGG
>JBAPMW010000610.1:0-4769 GCA_049278815.1 Hyphomicrobiaceae bacterium | reverse complement strand
CACATTCCACAGGACGCGGATCATGCCAGGACCAATCTGCGAAAGAGCATCCATTGCAGAGCGCTCGACGTGGATAGTGAGGGGAAGGCAGAGCCGCGGCGCCCCCCTCCCCTTGATGGGGAGGGGTCGGGGGTGGGGTGAAGGAGCGGGGAGATCGCAGGTGCAGCGGCACGCCGGCCCGCAATGCCCGTCGATGGAGGAGTCAGACTGAGTTGCATGCCCAGGCTGGGCTCCCCCCACCCCTAGCCCCTCCCCACAAGGAGGAGGGGGACATGTCGGCGTCTGCGACCCGGGGCGCGGCCTACCCCCAGCCGCAGGGCTCCGATCCACATCGACTGGAAAGCGCCCGAGTGGCGCACGTGAGAAGCGCATTGGGGCGGGCTCACCATGGCTGACAGAAAGTCGAAATCCCTCGCATCGAAGGCGAAGACGTCGGCGCCGCGCCACCTGTCGTCTGCAACGTTGCGCCCGGCGGGCTTGCGCGTGTCCTATCAGGGCGAGCCGGGGGCCAACTCGCACCTGGCGTGCCGCGAGGTTTTTCCCGATCTCGATGCCGCGTCGTGCGCGACCTTCGAGGACGCCCTGTCCGCCGTGAAGAGCGGCGAGGCGCGCTATGCCATGATCCCCATCGAGAACTCGGTGGCGGGCCGCGTGGCCGACATCCATCATCTGCTGCCGGGCGCCAGCCTCTATATCGTCGGCGAGCACTTCCTGCGCGTGCGCCATCAGCTGTTGGGCGTGCCGGGCGCGTCGCTTGCCACGGTGAAGAAGGCACTGTCGCACACGCAGGCGCTCGGCCAGTGCCGCGGCACGCTGCGCCGGCTTGGCATCCAGCCGGTGCCCGAGGCGGATACGGCGGGCTCCGCCCGCCTCGTCGCCGAGTCGCAGGACCCGGCGCTGGCCGCCATCGCCTCCTCGCTGGCGGCGGAGATCTACGGCCTGAAAATCCTGGAGCACGACATCGAGGACGAGCAGCACAACACCACGCGCTTCGTCATCCTGGCGAGCGAGCCCGCCAACGCCAACGCCGGCGACGGCCCGATCGTCACCACCTTCATCTTCCGCGTGCGCAACGTGCCGGCCGCGCTTTACAAGGCAATGGGCGGCTTCGCCACCAACGGCGTCAACATGACCAAGCTGGAGAGCTACCAGCTCGACGGCCGCTTCGTCGCCACCATGTTCTACGCCGATGTCGAGGGGCATCCCGACGATCCGCCCGTGGCGCGCGCCCTGGAGGAGCTCGGGTTCTTCTCCACGGAGGTGCATGTGCTGGGGGCGTATCGGGCGAGCCCTTACCGGGCCCAGGCGAACAAGGTCGGCCAGGCGCCTTAAGGGTCGTGAGATCGTGAAGTCGTGAAATCGCGGCGCCGGGTGGTCGACTTTTCCACCCGGCGATCTCGCCATCGCGCGATCGACCAGGGAGAACGCCCATGAGACTCGCCAACAAGGTCGCCATCGTCACAGGAGCGGCATCCGGCTTCGGCAAGGCCATCGCGGAGACCTTCGCGCGCGAGGGTGCCAAGGTGGTCGTGGCTGACGTCAACGGGCAGGGCGCGCGCGAGGTGGCACAAGGCATCGGTGCATCGGCCATTCATGTCGCCGCCGATGTCTCCAGGCGCGCGGACATGGAGGCAGTGGTGGCCGAGGCCGTCAGGGCGTTCGGCGGTCTCGACATCATGGTCAACAACGCCGGCACCACGCATCGCAACCAGCCGATGCTGGACGTGACCGAGGCGGAGTTCGACCGCATCTTCGCCGTCAACGTGAAGTCGGTGTATCTCTCGGCGCTGGCCTGCGTGCCGGCCATGGAGAGGCGCGGCGGCGGCGTCATCGTCAATACGGCGTCGACCGCGGGCGTGCGGCCGCGGCCGGGGCTGACCTGGTACAACGCGTCGAAGGGCGCGGTGATCACCATGACCAAGTCGATGGCGGTGGAGCTGGCGCCCAGGCGCATCCGCGTGTGCGCCATCAACCCGGTGGCCGGCGAGACGCCCCTGCTCGCCGAGTTCATGGGCGCCGACACGCCGGAGAACCGCGCCAGGTTCATAGCCTCGATCCCCCTCGGGCGCCTGTCGCTCCCCGCCGACGTGGCCAACGCCGCCCTGTTCCTCGCCTCCCCCGAGAGCAGCATGATCACCGGCGTGGCGCTGGAGGTGGACGGCGGGCGGTGCGTTTAGGGGCGGGGGAGGAATGGCGCGGGGAGATGGGGCCCGATCTCTCGCTTCGGCGAGTGTAGGAGCAGTGGGGTCCGACCCGCCCGATGGCGCCTCGTGCACAAGCGCGTAGCCTTGCCGACAAGGTAGGACTGGACGTTGCGCGGGCGGCTCGACACAATCCGACCCGCGGCAGGGTCGGAGCCCGGAGCAGAGCCGAAGCTGCAATGGGATGAGCCGTTGCGGTGTCTGCCGAAGGGGCCGGGCCGAGCCTTAAGCCCCTGTTGAAGCTCAACCTGGAAGCTGGAGGAAAGGGGTCTGTCCCCTTCGCACACCCATGGCAGCCAAAGACGTCAAGTTCTCCCAGGACGCCCGCGAGCGCCTGCTGCGCGGCGTCGATATCCTCGCCAATGCCGTCCGGATCACGCTGGGGCCGAAAGGCCGCAACGTGGTGCTTGAGAGATCCTTCGGCGCCCCCCGTGTCACCAAGGACGGAGTGACGGTGGCCAAGGAGATCGAGCTGGAGGACAGGTTCGAGAACCTCGGCGCGCAGATGCTGCGCGAGGTGGCCTCCAAGACCTCCGACGTGGCCGGCGACGGCACCACCACAGCCACCGTGCTGGCCCAGGCCATCCTGCGCGAGGGCGCCAAGTCGGTGGCGGCCGGCGCCAACCCCATGGACCTGAAGCGCGGCGTCGACGCTGCGGTGGCCGCAGTGGTTGAGGAGCTGAGATCGAGGTCCCGCAAGGTGACCTCCAACGACGAGATTGCCCAGGTCGGCACCATCTCGGCCAACGGCGACACGGAGGTGGGCCGGATCATCGCCGAGGCGATGCGGAAGGTGGGCAACGAGGGCGTGATCACTGTCGAGGAAAACAAGAGTCTGGAGACCGAGCTCGACGTGGTGGAGGGCATGCAATTCGACCGCGGCTACATCTCGCCCTACTTCGTTACGAACGCCGAGAAGATGCTGGCCGACCTCGACAGCCCTTACATCCTCATCCATGAGAAGAAGCTCTCCACCCTCCAGCCCCTGCTGCCGCTCCTGGAGGCTGTGGTGCAGACAGCCAAGCCGCTGCTCATCATCGCCGAGGATGTGGAGGGCGAGGCGCTGGCCACGCTGGTCGTCAACAAGCTGCGTGGCGGCCTCAAGGTCGCCGCCGTGAAGGCACCGGGCTTCGGCGACCGGCGCAAGGCCATGCTGGAGGACATCGCCATCCTCACCGGCGGGCAACTGATCAGCGAGGACCTGGGCGTGAAGCTGGAGAACGTCACGCTGAAGATGCTGGGTCAGGCCAAGAGGGTGACGATCGACAAGGACAACACCACCGTCGTCAACGGCGCCGGCAAGACGGCGGACATCGAGGCGCGCGTCGCCCAGATCAAGGCCCAGATCGCCGATACCGCGTCCGACTACGACAGGGAGAAGCTGGAGGAGCGCCAGGCCAAGCTGGCCGGCGGCGTGGCCGTCATCAGGGTGGGTGGCGCCACCGAGATGGAGGTGAAGGAGCGCAAGGACCGCGTCGACGACGCGCTGCATGCCACCCGCGCGGCCGTGGAGGAGGGCATCGTGCCGGGCGGCGGCGTGGCGCTCCTGCGGGCGGGCAAGTCGCTCGAAGCTCTGCGCGGCGACAACGCCGACCAGAAGGCCGGCATCGGCATCGTGCGCAAGGCCCTGCAGATGCCGGCGCGCCAGATCGTGCAGAACGCGGGCGATGATGGATCGGTCGTGGTCGGCAAGATTCTGGACGACGGGAGCTACGCTTTCGGCTACAATGCTCAGACAGGGGAGTACGGCGATCTCGTCTCGCAGGGCGTGATCGATCCAACCAAGGTGGTGCGCTGTGCCTTGCAGGACGCGGCCTCGATTGCCGGCCTGCTGATCACGACCGAGGCGATGGTGGCGGAGCGGCCGAAGGAGGCGCCGCCGCCGATGCCCGGCGGAGGTGGGATGGGTGGAATGGGCGGCATGGACTTCTGATCCGCCCGCAGGCGTCGCGGAGGCCGGGCGGCGTTGCCGGGCTCTCCGTGTGCCAACCTCCCGGCCAGCCAGCGACCGCATCGGCGGCTGCGCGCGAGCCGCTCGTACAACCCTGCGAGGTTCGGCTGGGAGGATGGGCACGAGCTGACATGCGTGGACGGTGGGGGAGCTTACGGATCGCCGCTCTGGCGGTTCTTGCAGCGCTTGTGTGCGTGCTGCACTCGGAGGGCGTAGCGGCGCAGACGCAGGGTGGTGCCGGACAACGGCAGGGTGGGCCCGGTGGCAAGCCGCCGCAACTCAAAGGCAAGCCGGGGAAGGCCAACGCCGCGGTCACGTCGGCGGCCGACCAGGCCGCCAAGGAGGCCAAGGACGCCGAGGACGAGTCGGCGGCTGCCAAGCGGCGTGCGGATCTGGCGCCGCTGGAACGCCAGCTCGCGGAGGTGTCGGCGGCGAGCGCCAGCCACAGCCTCGCCCTGACGTACGCCACCATCGGCCTGATCGTCGTCTCCGCCAGCCTGTGGCTCATGGCGTTCCTGCAGGCGCGCGACCTCAAGACCGCGGTCCGCGCCGTGCAGGAGTCGGCCGCCGGCGCCAGGAGCGCCGCCGAGGCCACGCAGCGCGCCCTGGTGCTGACC
>JBAPMW010000609.1:0-7348 GCA_049278815.1 Hyphomicrobiaceae bacterium | reverse complement strand
TTCTGCGGTGTCGCCGGCCAGCCGGCGGCCTTGAGCGCCGCTTCCACCACCATGCCCGCGATCCAGCCTTCAGCCATCTGCTCCGGCGGATACTGCACGCCGGCCTTGTTGGCGGCGTCCCCCGCGCCTGCCGGCGGAACGCATCCCGAGCTCGACGAGGTTGCCGTCGCCATGCTGTGCGATCCGGCCATCCGCGACAGGATTGCGGGAGCCGGCCAGAATCCCGACAACCTCGTCGATCTCTACATCAAGGCCATCAACGCCTGCGTGGCCGGCGCGCCGGCCGACATGCTGATCGGCATCCACATGTGCCGCGGCAATTTCCGTGGCCGCTACCT
Source organism: Hyphomicrobiaceae bacterium (assembly GCA_049278815.1). Classification (GTDB taxonomy): domain Bacteria; phylum Pseudomonadota; class Alphaproteobacteria; order Rhizobiales; family Hyphomicrobiaceae; genus AWTP1-13. The sequence goes on along the minus strand of JBAPMW010000609.1, from coordinate 7,010 downwards.
GTCGGAAGGAGGCTACGAGTCGGTAGCGGAGCGTTTTTTCACCGGTGCCAACGCCACGCACTTCCTGCTCGAGTACGACATGGCCCGGGCGGGCGACTTCAAGCCGTTGCGGTTCGTGCCGAAGGACAAGGGTGTCGTTCTCGGCCTCGTGAGCACGAAAACGCCCGCGCTCGAATCGCTCGACGACCTGGAGCGCCGCGTCAACGAGGCGGCCAGGTTCATCGATCTCGATCGCACCGGCATTGGTCCGCAATGCGGGTTCGCCTCCACCGCCGCCGGCAATCCCCTGACCGAGGACGATGAGCGGGCGAAGCTCAGCCTGCTGGTCCAGGTGGCGGACGCGCTATGGAGCTAAGGACGCTCCGATCGATAACCGCGATCTCGGCGATCGCGCCGGCACTTGGAGGTGCATGCGGATCGACTTGGCGAAGTGTGCGGTCGCGTGTCCCCTCCGCCAACGTCATCCGGCGCCGCGGGCGCCCGTCAGGGCGCGGCGCGGAAACAGGCCGGGACCCATGCACCTCAGAACGGCTGGCGCCTCTCATTTCGTGCCCGCGCGGCAGCTGCGGAGCCGTCGTGCCTGCCGTCCAATCCAAGAGCAAGCTCGCAGGTGCATGGGTCCCGGCCTTCTTGTCCCGCTCGCCCGCTTCGCAGGCGAGCGGTGCCGGACGTAAGAGGAGAGCGATCTATTTGATCGCCAAGCCGGTCGTGCAGACGGTTGTTCCGCCTCTATCGCCCAGAAAGCGCCCTAGCGTCGGCCAGGGCAGCACCACGCAAACGCCACGGCGCCTCGGCCACAAGCGGCCTCGCCGCCCCGAGGGCGTGCACCGATACGCTGCCGAGCGAGGCGCCCGGCCCGTTGCAGGTGCTGCGCTTGCAGCAACGACAGGCTGGTAGCCGCCGCAGGCTGCCGACGGGAGCCGGCCCCTACTTGATGAGGAATTTCTCGATCTTGGCGCCTTCCCCGATCTTGGCGGTCAACCAGCGCGGCTTGCGGCCACGGCCGGTCCAGGTCTCGCTCGGATCGTCGGGATTGGCGTACTTGGCCGCAACCGTCCGGCCCTTGCCGCCGCGGCCGCTGAAGATGTCGGACAGCTTGAAACCTGCATCGGCCACCATCGTCTCGATCTTCTTGCGCAGATCCGCGCGGTTGCGCTCTTGCGCGGAGGCTCTTGCCTTCTGCACCTTCAGCTCAAACTCCTGCAGCTCGCGCAGGCTCATTCGATCCAGGTCTTTCGCCGCCATCTGAATGGGCTCCCCTTTTGCCAGATTGCCGTTACCGAGCACCTGGATAGAATTTAATGGCAAAGAAGAGATTAAGACGTCAATGCAAATTTTTTGATGCCGCCGAGATAATTTGCTCGGACGCGGCGGCTTGCCATAGAATCGCGCATCCATAGCTCGCCGCGGCGTGGATATGACAGACAGAGCGCGCTACGGCGAAAGGCACCTCTATCGCCGCGGCACCCGCTCGATTAGAGCATCAATACGCCAGCCCATATGCTTCACGCCAAATCTGATTTGAGCTACAGACGGTCGGCGCGACAATTGCTGCTGCTTGCGCCTGGTGGCTCTTGACCGAAAGCGTATTGTGCGCACTTGTCATCGCCCTCCGTCAACTCCCCGGCCGATGGCAAAGCGAAAGGCCCACGCGATGACAGATGCTCCGGCCATGCCGGATGAACCGGAGCGGCATCTGCTCACGGTTCGCGACTGGCTGCGATATGCCGTAAGCCGCTTCAATAGCGCCGGGCTGACGTACGGGCACGGCACTGCCGAACCCTTGGACGAGGCCGCATTCCTTATCCTGCACACCCTGCGCCTGCCGATCGACCGGCTTGAACCCTGGCTGGATGCGCGCCTGCTGCCGGCCGAAAAGCGGTCGCTCAAGGAAATCGTCGAGCGCCGTATTTCGACGCGCAAACCTGCGGCCTATCTGACCAACGAGGCCTGGATCGGCAGCCATTCGTTCTATGTCGACGAGCGCGTTATTGTGCCCCGCTCCTACCTTGGCGAATTGTTGCGCGACGGGCTCGCCGGCGTCGTCGTTGAAGACATTCCAATCCGTCGCGTGCTGGATTTGTGCACGGGCTCGGGCTGCCTCGCCATTCTGGCCGCACTGGCATTCCCGGACGCCGCAGTGGATGCCAGCGATATTTCGCCCGGGGCGCTTGCCGTTGCCGAGCGCAATGTCGGCGACTACGGCCTGCAGGACCGGATCTCGCTGCTCCAATCCGATCTGTTCGAAGGCCTCGGCAAACGGCGCTACGACCTGATCCTGGCCAATCCGCCTTACGTCAGTGCCGCTGCGATTGCGGCCTTTCCGCCGGAATACGCCGCCGAGCCCGCCATTGCCCATGCCGGCGGCGAGGACGGCCTCGATATCGTCCGGCGGATATTGGCCCACGCTGCCGAGCACCTCAATCCGGAAGGGGCTCTGGTGGCCGAGGCTGGAGCCGGCCGCGAGATTCTCGAAGGCGAGCATCCCGATCTGCCGTTTCTCTGGCTCGACACCGCAGGCAGCGAAGGCGAGGTTTTCGCGCTCAGCCGCAGCTCCATGCCAAGCGGGCATCGCCGGGGCACGCCGGCAGCCAAGGGCAAATAGCGACGGCATATGTCAATGTGCGCGTCGAGCAAAGCACTCGATGCCGTTGCGCCTTCAGCGTCGCCTCGGGCAGGGAGAGACACATGAGCATGACCGGGTGGAACAAGTACGGGCCGACGGCCGCGCGCTCGCACGGGCGACGGGGCCCGCAGGTGCGGCCCAAGAGCGTGACGGTGGACGTGCACTCGCACGTGGCCGTGCTGCGCGCCGCAGAGCTGGTGAAGCCTTATCTGGCCACGGCGGCCAATCCGCTCGCGGCTTTCGCCGATGCCGCGACCCGCGCGCTCAATCAGAAGCAGGAGGCCGATATCGCGGCGGGCAGCAGCCTGGCCCAGCGGCTCGGCGACCTCGACGCCATGGGCATCGATGTGCAGGTGATCAAGCCGCCGCCGCCGCAGTGCACCTTCGCGGTGCCGCCCGACATCGCCGTGGAGGCCGCCCGCATGGTCAACGACGGCATCGCGGAGTTCGTGGCGCAGCGGCCCGACCGCCTTAAGGGCTTCGGCACGGTGCCCATGCCGGACGGCGGCGAGGCCGCCAAGGAGCTGGAGCGCTGCGCCACCGAGCTCGGCTTCAAGGGCGTGCAGATTCTCACCAACGTCAACGGCAGGGAGCTGTCAGACCCGGCCTTCGCACCGTTCTGGAGGAAGGCCGAGGAGCTCGGCATGCTGGTCGTGATCCACCCGAACGGGTTCACGGAGGCCTCGCGGCTGTCGCGCTTCTACTTCAACAACGTGATCGGCAATCCGCTGGAGACCACCATCGCGCTGCACTACCTGATCTTCGACGGCGTGCTCGAGCGTCACCCGAACCTCAAGATTCTGGCCGTGCACGGCGGCGGCTATCTCGCCAGCTACGCAGGACGCATCGATCACGCCTGGGGCGCGCGGTCGGACAGCCACGGCGATCTTCCGCAGGCCCCTACCACCTATCTGCGGCGGCTCTATTTCGATACCGTCGTGTTCACGCCAGACCAGCTGCGCGAGCTGGTGCGCCTCTACGGCGCCGATCGCATCCTGATGGGAACGGACTATCCCTTCGACATGGGCGAGTACGATCCGGTGGGCCACGTCTGCGGGGCGGGATTCGACGCCGAGACGACCGCAGCCATCTGCGGCGGCAATGTGAGCCGGCTGCTGGGGCTATAGGGCGCAACAGGGCGATAGCCGTATTGCGCCGATCTTCGCGGGAGCGTTCGGTGCAATGCGCCTTCGGCTTATTGCACCCTACGCTCTAATTCTTGCCCGTGCTCATCGACGAATAGAACTCGCCGTTGGTCTTGGTATTGCGCAGCTTGTCGACCAGGAACTCGATGGCGTCCATGGTGCCCATCGGGTTCAGGATGCGGCGCAGCACGTAGGTCTTCTTGAGCGTGTCCTGCGGGACCAGCAGCTCCTCCTTGCGGGTGCCGGAGCGGGCGATGTCGATGGCCGGGAACACGCGCTTGTCGGAGACCTTGCGGTCCAGCACGATCTCGGAGTTGCCGGTGCCCTTGAACTCCTCGAAGATCACCTCGTCCATGCGCGAGCCGGTATCGATGAGCGCCGTGGCGATGATGGTCAGCGAGCCGCCCTCCTCGATGTTGCGCGCCGCGCCGAAGAAGCGCTTCGGCCGCTGCAGCGCATTGGAGTCCACGCCGCCGGTCAGCACCTTGCCGGAGCTCGGCACCACGGTGTTATAGGCACGGCCGAGGCGGGTGATCGAATCCAGGAGGATGACCACGTCGCGCTTGTGCTCGACGAGGCGCTTGGCCTTCTCGATGACCATCTCCGATACCTGCACGTGGCGGGTGGCCGGCTCGTCGAAGGTGGAGGAGATCACCTCGCCCTTCACCGAGCGCTGCATGTCGGTCACCTCCTCGGGCCGCTCGTCGATCAGCAGCACGATGAGGTAGCATTCGGGGTGATTGACCGAGATCGAGTGGGCGATATTCTGCAGCAGCACGGTCTTGCCGGTGCGTGGCTGCGCCACGATCAGGGCGCGCTGGCCCATCCCAAGCGGCGCCACGATGTCGATCACGCGCGGCGAGAGGTCCTTGACGGTGGGGTCCTCTGTCTCCATCCGCATCCACCTGGTGGGATAGAGCGGCGTCAGGTTATCGAAGTGCACCTTGTGGCGCTGCTTCTCCGGGTCCTCGAAGTTGATCGTGTTAACCTTGAGGAGCGCGAAGTAGCGCTCGCCCTCGCGGGGTGAGCGGATCTGGCCCTCGACCGTATCGCCCGAGCGCAGCGAGAAGCGGCGGATCTGGGAGGGCGAGATGTAGATGTCGTCGGGACCCGGCAGATAGTTGGCATCGGGCGAGCGCAGGAAGCCGAAGCCGTCCTGCAGCACCTCGACCACGCCGGTGCCGATGATGTCGGTGTTCTGGCTCGCCAGCTGCTTCAGAATGGCGAACATCTGCTCCTGCTTGCGCATGGAGCTGGCACTCTCGACGCCGATCTCCTCGGCGAAGCTCACCAGCTCCGTCGGCGTCTTGATCTTCAGGTCTTGGAGCTTCATCTCCTTGACGGGTGTCTCCTTGACGGCTGTTTCTTGCATGTGGAGTCTCCGGGGAGGGAGCGGCTGTGCGGCCTTGGCGGGTGCAATGAGAAGCGAGGCGCGGAAGCCGGGAGGGGAGGGGTGCGGAAGTTGATTCCGGGTGTGTCGCAGCCTTCAGCGGCGCATGAGGCTCGAGAAGGGCACCGCCGACGCGCCATGAGAGCGGCAAGCGGCGACGAATCGCTGTATAGCAGATAGGCTGGAAGATTGAAAGGGGCGGGTTGCGGCGTCGACCTGGAGGTGTCAGACCCCTCTGGCTACCTTAGCCGTTGGAGCCGCGGTGTCAGCCGCCTTGCGCGGCGTGGTTGCGAGGGAGATCGGCGGAAGGAAAGCCTCTCCACGAGAAACCTCACGCATCGCGCTGCCTCGGGCAGCCATTGATAGGTTGGAGCCCTTGGCTACCCCTCACCCTGAAGCAGAATTTCCACAAGCAGACCAATACTTAAGCCGGAGTGCCGCGCGTCCGCTCTCGGCGCCTTGCCGTCGGACGCACGCCCATTGCACGGTGAATGGTGGCACCGACCGCCCCGCTATCTGCGCCGCAGCGATTCCATCCGGGTGCAGAGTTGCCTTCACCGTCCCGGTGAAGCCGTCAACACGCCTGCTCGCGAGGCGGACATCGTGTCCGAATGGTCCCTTACCGCATCAGAACCCGCCCATCACGCGCGGCAGTCCTTGAGCGTAGGCGCGAGTTGATCCTGAAGCGCTCGCCGCAGTCGGGCTCCTGCCCGGTGCAAGCGGGTCTTCACAGTCTCCGGGGCGATGCAAAGCGTCCGAGCCGTTTCCCCGGTGCTCAAACCGTGTTGCATCGCACGATCACGCGGGAACCTTTTGCTGCAACAACCCATCTAACCCGGTGACAATGACGATTTGCGAGCTGAACAAGGAGGCACCCGTGGCACAGGCCTTTTCGACGTCCATCACAAGAACCATTCTTGCAGGGCTGACACTGACGGCAGCCTGCATGGGACTATTGGCAGGCGCGGATGGCGCCTACGCGCAGGCCAAGGAGAAAAGTCTCTATGAGCGGCTGGGCGGCGTTTTCGCCATCGCCGCGGTGGTGGATCACTTCAGCGACGCCCTCGTGAAGAACCCCGTCGTCGGCCAGAAGTCCAAGAATCCGCGGCTACGGGAGTGGCACACAAAGAATCTGGGAAGGCTGCCTGGCCTCAAGTTCATGCGGACGCTGTGGGTCTGCCAAGTTTCGGGTGGGGCTTTCCAATTCACTGCCACCAGGCCCGGCGCGACGCCGCTCGGTCTTGAGGAAGCCCACCGGGACCTCCGCATCTCCCCCGCGGAATTCGACGAGGTCGCGGCGGAACTCGGACGGACGCTTGATCACTTCAAGGTGCCGAAGCACGAGAAGGACGAGGTTCTGGGAGCCTTCGCGGCCCACAAGGGCGAGGTCACCGCCGGCTACGTGGCGGCCAAATAGGACCGCTGAAGCATATTCTGCCGGTCTGGCAGAATGCCGGTTCCAATGAAGCTCCTGTGATGCCCCGTGCATCAGGTCCGGGTGCTCTTCCTCATGGTCGACACTAGGACGCCTGCGCCGGGGCATCCTGCAAGCGCAGCATTTGCCACCAAATGGACTACGCGAAGGCGTTTGCGAGCGCGTTGCAGGCCTTGAAGGACGAGGGCCGCTACCGGGTGTTCGCCGACATCAGGCTCGGACATGCGCAGCAGCAACTTCTATTCGTTCGCTCCGGAGCCTCGGCGCGCGGAGATAGTCAATCCGCTTTGATTATTAACGTAGACAGATGATGACATCCGCCCCGCGGTATGCTCTCCTGCGCCTCGCCTCGGAGATGAGGATGGCGGTGGCCGGCACCGTGCCTCTATCGGGAGCCGGGGTGCCGTGGTCCAG
>JBAPMW010000608.1:0-2038 GCA_049278815.1 Hyphomicrobiaceae bacterium | reverse complement strand
GCCATGATGCGCTCGAGGCCCGCGAAGCGGGCGTCCTCGCGCACATTGTCCGCCAGCAGCCGGTTGCGCTGCTGCATGGCACGCTCGAACTGGCCGAGGCGCGTGCGGTAGCCCGGATCGAACGCGGGGATCAGGCGGTCGAGAAAGCGGCGCCGCTCGCCGGCCGGGCCGGTGAAGAGGCCATCCATGGCGGGGGTGAGCCAGAAGATGTCGATCTCGCCCGCCAGGGTGCCTGAGCCGGACCTGGTCTGGCCGTCGACGCGCACCACCCGGCCCGAGCGCGCGCTCTCCCGGCTCTCGATCCCGGTGCCGATGGTGACGGGGCCGCTCGGCGTCCTGACCGTGCCGGCCACGGCCCATGTCTCTGCGCCGATGCGCGTCAGCTCGGCATAGGCGGCGCGGCGCAGGCCCTGGCCCGCGGTCAACAGGGACACAGCCTCCATCAGGTTGGTCTTGCCGGCGCCGTTGGGGCCGGTGAGGACGATGGGGCCGGGGCCAACGTCGAGCGCCAGCTCAGCGTAGTTGCGGAAGTCGGTGAGGCGCAGCCGCTCGACCCACACGCGCCGCTCGGGTACCGCTTGGGCGGTGGCGTCGTTGGGCGGCGCCGCCACCGCGGGGCCGGCGGTCATGCCGGCAATACGGGCGGCGGGCGGCGGCATGGGGGCTCGTGCAAGCGAGGCAAGGTGCGTGGCGATCAGACGCGCATCGGCATGAGAACGTAGAGCGAGCCGGCGTCGCTGCCGTCCTTCACCACCGTGGGCGAGCCGGGGTCGGCCAGCAGGAACTCGGTCGCCTCGCTCTCGATCTGCTGGGCGATGTCGAGCAGGTAGCGCGCGTTGAAGCCGATCTCCAGCGCTCCGGCGCTGTAGTCGGCCTCCAGCTCCTCGGTGGCGCTGCCGCCCTCGGGGTTGGTCACGGACAGCACCAGCGTGCCGTCGCCCAGGTTGAGCTTGATGGCCTTGCCGCGCTCGCTGGCGATGGTGGACACGCGGTCGACGGCGGCCACGAACTCGCCGTTGCGCACCTTGAGCACCTTGTCGTTGGCCTTGGGGATGACCCGCGCATAGTCCGGGAACGTGCCATCGATCAGCTTGGTGGTGAAGGTGACGGTGCCGATCTCGAAGCGCGCCTTGGAGGCGGAGACGCCGACGGAGACCATGCTCTCGCTGGATTCGATCAGGCGGACCAGCTCCTGCACCGTCTTGCGCGGCAGGATGACGCCCGGCATGCCCTCGGCGCCCGCCGGCAACGGCAGCTCGGCCTGGGCCAGACGATGGCCGTCGGTGGCCACGGCGCGCAACGTCGCCAGCCCGGCCTGGCTTGCCGGGTGCAGATAGATGCCGTTCAGGTAGTAGCGCGTCTCCTCGGTGGAGATGGCAAAACGCGTCTTCTCGATCAGGCGCTTCAGGTCGCTGGCGCCGATCTCGAAGCGGTGCGTCAGCTCGCCGGGCGAGAGGTCCGGAAAGTCCTCGGGCGCCAGCATCTGCAGCGTGAAGCGGGAATGGCCGGACGCCAGCGCCAGCCGCTCCTTCTCGTTGTCGCGGCGGATCTCGACCTGGGCGCCGTCGGGCAGCTTGCGGACGATATCGTGGAGGATGTGCGCCGGCACGGTGGCCGCACCGGTCTGCGAGACGTCGGCGCGCGCCTCCTCCACCACCTCGCGCTCCAGGTCGGTGGCGCGGAATTGCAAGCCTTGCTCGGAGGCCTTGAGAAGCACGTTGGAGAGAATCGGAATGGTGGTGCGCTTCTCGACCACGCTCGTCACGTGACCGAGGCCCCTCAGCAGCTCACCGCGATCGATCACAAGCTTCATGGCCAAGCGTTCTTTCTCTTAGGGCACGTCACCCCTCCGGGAGTCTCTACCGCAGCGGCACAACGCACCGGGCTGCGGGAGAGAATCACAGTGGGGCGCGAGCCTGAACCGCCGTGCGTGCTTTGGCAAGGGATGGCCTTGCAACTTGTTGGGATAAATAACGGGCGGCGCCGGCAGCGCCACCCGTGTCACAGGTCGGCGTCATAGTCGGGGTCAGACCCTGCG
>JBAPMW010000607.1:0-11087 GCA_049278815.1 Hyphomicrobiaceae bacterium | reverse complement strand
GATCGGAAGAGATCAGGTCGTGGAGATACTTCTTCGGCTCGCCCCATTCCCACCAGGTGACCACGATGTTGCGCTCGATGCCTTCGGGGCGCTTGGGCTTGCTATGCGGCAGCTCGCCCTTGGCGATCCGGTCGGTCCAGTCGGCGAAATACTTGAACGGCGCTCCGCCGAGATGGCCGGCGAGCGGGTTGACCATCAGCGGTCCGGCTTGCCCCGATTGCACGCGCCGCATCCACGCCTCTTCGCTCGACTTGATGTCACTCAGCGCCGCCGGAAGCGTGCGGGTCGACGCTTGACCGAGCTGGTGACAGCCGATGCAGGAGCGGTTCTTGATGACCGAGAGCCACTCCGCCTGCGTGACGTTCTGCGGGATCGCACCCTTGCCACCGAACTCCTTCGCGTCCGGTATCGTCAGCATCGAGTACCAGTAGATGGCGGGATAGTACTGCGCTGCCGCTACCTCACTCGGCGCCGGAACCGCGGTGTGGTTGAGCAGCTTGCCCGGGACCGCCCGTAGCTTCGGCGAATCCACCAGGCCATAGCCGCGTACCCACACGCTGTAGTTGGCTTTCGGCAGATCGGGGATGAGGTAGCGCCCTCTATCGTCGGTAACGACAATTCTGGCGAACTTCGTGGGCAGGTCGGTGGTCTCCGCGATGACCCAGACGCCGGCCTCCGGTCCGTTCGGTCCGGTTACGACGCCGCCAATATCGGAGGTTCCAATGTCGATCCCGGCGTCCTGCTGGGCGAGCCCCCGTTTCGGCGCTCCAAGACACAGGAGCGCGACTACAAAGATCGTGGCCAAGAGGCGTAGTGCCATACGAACTCCTGCCATGGATCTCCTCCTGTAAGCGCGCTGGCCGGCTCATCGCCGAAGGTTAGCTTATGCTTCAGGCTCGTGCGCGGATTGCGAAAGGTGAACTCCGATGCGTCTTGGCGGCTCCCGCTCGGAGTTCCTTCGATCAGAACAGAAGAACGAGGCGGCCGCGCGTGCCGCGAGCGACACCGTGGTGTGCCGCGATGCCAGCTTGCGCGGTACGTTCACCAATAACCGAGCGAGAGTCCCCCGTGCTCTCGCTCAAGGCCGGATGTCCCTCCATCCGGCAGGGCGGTGCGATCTCCCCCCTCGCACCGCCCGACTTCCCTCTGAAACCTCAGCGGCGTCCCCGCACCACAGCGCGTACGGCACGAGGCTGTCCGGCCAGGTGCGTCCAGCTCTCGACTTTGATTCTTTGCTGGAACGGCGCAAGTATGGAGCCGCCTCGTGCGAGACCACCAAGAGAAAGCGTGATGGATGAACGTTCGCCGCGTTCTCCTGGTTGAGGATCACTATGTGTTGGCCACGGGGATTGCAGAGGCATTTGCCCAGCTCGGTATGGAAACGGTAGGGCCAGCAGGCAGCGTCAGGCAGGCGCTGGCTGGTGGAGCATGGCGGCCGCCTCGATGCGGCAGTTCTCGATATCAACCTGGGCGGGGACGTGGTCTACTCTGTTGCCGACGCTCTTCGCGCGCGGCGTACCGTTTGTCTTCGCGACAGGATACGAGCAGCAGGCGATCGCCGAGAGATATAGGAATGTGGCGAGCTTCCGAAAGCCTATCGATCCGTCCCGCGTTCTGCGCGCCTTGTTCGGCGAGAGCGATAGGGAGTTGGAGGCGAAGGTCGTTGAGCAGGCGCGCGAGTACGGCGGAAATTCGCGGGATGCCGCCCGTCAGGTCGGGCCTTTTGCCGCGTTGGCCGCGCTAGTCGGCGCGGCCGCGATAGGCTTCGTGCTCGGAGCTCTCTGGAATAAGGCAATCGGCAAGTGATTCCGAACCGCGCGCGTCGCGACCAGGAGCCTGCCAGCGCCCGCGAGACGTTCCGAAGTCGACTCGGGTAGATCACGTTCGGCTGTCGCCTGCAGCCCGCCTCTCGGCTGCAAATAGCTCGGATGCAAGGACCGCCGCCTCGGTTCTGTTCTTGAATCGCAGTTGGCGCAATATGGCGGAGACATGAAGCTTGATGGTGTTGGGCGAGCGCCCGAGAGACTTGGCGATCTCTTTGTTGGTCTTGCCTTCGCCCAACAGGCGGAGCACTTCGAGTCGCCTGCGGCTCAAGCCCGAGAGGCCGGCGGTCGGGCCGGTATTGGCTTTGGCGGTCTGGCTCGGGGCTACGGTGCCACGATCCGTCAGCATGTCGGTCAATTGAGACGTGAGGCCCTCCGAGATGGCCCGTTCAACGCTGGCACCGATCACGTCCAAGTCGAGCCGCACATTCTCATCTCTGGACCGCTTGGAGGACCCTTCACCGGACGTCACAGCATCCGGCAAAATCCCTGTCAGGTCCGTGTGCACGAGGGCCACGCCCGCCGGCGCGCCGAGCGAGAGCGGTACCCCGGAGAGCACGAACCACCGCCTTTTTGTAGCCGAATGGCATGGATAGATCAGCGTCAGAAGATCAAGCCGCCCGCTGAGCAGCGCCCTCAAGTCTCTCAGCAAGCGCGACGACCCCGGTGCATTGCAGTAGTCGAGGTAATTGAGACCGACTCCTGCTCGCGGCAGGCGCAGCCCGTTGCGTCGCCCAAATCGCTCCCACCTGCCATTCACCCCGACAATCGTACCCCTGCTGTCCAGTACGGCAATGCTGACCGGCAGCGCCTGGATCGCGCTGAGCTTCTGGAGCACATTGTCTGGTGAAACCGTCATCTCTTTGGTCCGATCGCGCGGCAATCGGCTCAAGCACCCCGCTGATGCCCGCGTCCGTGGATTGATTTGAATGGATCGCAAGCAATCATTTCTCTACCAGCCCCTTGGTCATTTGAGCTATTGCGACAGGTGTCATCCGCAGCCAATTTCTGAGCGGGTTCTTTGAACGCTAACCTGGTGGGGACCAAACCGTTCCCATCGGATCTGTGAGAGGAAGCGTGATGGGTATGATAGGACGGTGTATTAACCAACGTCTGAGTGGGCAAGCTCGCGGCCGGCAATCGGCAGGACTGGCGAGTAAAGCCGGTCGACAGGCACATCTCCATGAGAGGTATCGCAAAGGGGTAAAGGGTGAGCCGTGGCGCACAGAGCCATAGAAGTCAATGACCGGATCCAGCGAGGCTATCGCTACGAGCTGACTGCGCCGGTCGGACGCAACTTCGATCCCGAGTTCCGCCCTGAGCTGGCGCCCGCCGAAATGCTTCGGCTTGGCGTATTCGGTGGCAAGTACATGACAGACTGCAAGGACGAGTTTCCTCGCCGCTGGTTTGTGGGCGCCAAACTCTCGACCCACCGACCTGATCCATCGGTGAACTTTTTCGGGGTCAAAGCCGGCCAGCCGCTCTCGGTGTGGCGGCGCAAGGGGTGGCTGCATCCAGCTGACCCGCGCGGTTGGTTTCAATGGTACTGCCGGTACTACCGGGGGCGGCGCCTGCCTGACGAAGATGCACGGCAAATCAAGCGCTGGAAGGCCATACGGCGGCACATCCGCCAGCTTCAGGACAACTGTGTGCCGGGCGATCTCACGTGCCGCAAGCGCCAGCGCCAAGCTCTGCTCCAGTGGGCTTACGACAGTCGCAGGTTATAGCGAGCAGGCCAATCTTGGGAGAGGCGGCCGGCGCGCAGCTTGAGGCCACCTTTGTGATGAGCAGGTGAGATGGAATGACAGGCCGTTCGTTCTTGCGCTTGATCGGCTGTTTGGCGTTATGCCTGGGCGTCGCGGTGGCAAACGGCAGCGTCACCTATCCCGAGATCCCCACTTGGTACGCGTCCTTGACCAAGCCCCCGTGGACGCCACCAAACTGGGTCTTCCCGCTTGTCTGGAGCGTCCTCTACGTGATGATGGGCGTAAGTCTGTGGCTGCTGTGGGATCGAGCTGCCGATACGCCCGGACGACGAACGGCGATCACGCTTTTCCTCCTGCAGCTGGGGCTCAATGCCGCCTGGTCGCCGGTCTTCTTTGGACTCCACGATACAGGAGCGGCGCTGGTGATTATCGTCCTGCTGGCTGCCGCAATTACGGCCACGATCCTGGCAGCGTGGCGCACGCATCGTATTGCCGCTTGGCTCCTGGCTCCCTATCTGGTCTGGGTCGTGTATGCGACGACTCTCAATACCGCTATCGTAGCACTAAATGCCTGATCGCGTTGTTCCGCTTTGGGTCAAACCCCGTACCATGAGCGGGCGTCTGGCAGGAAAGCATCGGAAGCGGACACAGCGGGCCGCTTCCAGATCGTTGGACCGGTTGGGAAATTCTGCTCAGCGGCCAAAGCCCTCCGAGCCCTGCGCACCGGCGAGGACCTGGGCCTCCGGCGGCCGCCAAGCGTAGAGCCAGTCGTAGCCGGCCATCAGCCGGCTGCCCGGCGCGAGTGCCAGGACCGCATCGCGCGCCCAGGAGAGTGGCGGCGGCAGATGGTAGATGCGGCCCTGGCGCAGGCTCGCCGCCTGCACTTGGCCCGCGCGGGCGGCGCGCAGGGCCTCGAAGCGCACAAGCGCGGCCTCAGGGTCGGCGGCGGCATGGATGCAGCCGGCCAGCACGATGGCATCCTCCAGGGCCAGAGCGCCGCCCTGCGCCAGATAGGGCAGCATGGGATGCGCGGCATCGCCCAGAAGCACGACGCGTCCGTGGGTCCATGCCGGCAGCGGCGGCAGGGTGTAGAGCGTCCATTGCCGCCAATGCCGGGGGTCGGCGGCGGCGGGAGCCAGAGCCGCAGTGAGCGAGGGATGGAACGGGGCGAGCCGCCGGTGCAGCCGGCCCTGGTCCACCTGCGCGTTCCAGCCGCGGCCGTGGCGGGCGTCAGCCTCGCGCGCGATGACGACGACGGCGATCTCGCGCCCCTGCCGCACCGGGTAGTGCACCACGTGCACAGCGGGGCTGAGCCACAATCCGATTGAGGCCGGGTCCAGCCCTTCCAGCGCGCCCGCAGGCGCAACCGTACGCATGGCGATGGCGCCGGCGGGCCTCGGCACGCTCCCCGGCAGGAGGGCCTGGCGCACGGCCGACCACAGGCCGTCGGCGCCGATCAGCACCGGCGCGGTGAACGAGCGGCCTGTCGCATCTCTGACCGCGACCTGCCCGGCCTCAGCCTCCACCGCGGTCGCTTCGAACCCGGTGTGGATGTCGACCAAGGGATGGGCGGCGGCCGCCGCGGCAAGGGCGCCGTAAAGATCGCCGCGGTGCATCACCCAGTAGGGGGCGCCGTGCCGCTCGGCGATCCAGCGCCCTAGCGGCAGCCGGGCGAGATGGCGTCCGCTGGCGCCGGCACGCACCACGATGGCCTCCGGCTCTCCCACCTGCGGCTGCAAGGCGTCGGCGACACCCAGCCACCGCAAGGCGCGCACGCCGTTGGGGCCGAGCTGGATGCCGGCGCCTGCCGTCGCCGGCGTCTCCTGGCGCTCCAGAACGCGCGAGCGGCGGCCGTGGTACGCCAGGGCAAGCGCGAGGGCCAGCCCGCCGATGCCGCCGCCTGCGATCAGCACCGGCAGCGGGTCGCTCATCTCAGGTGGGCCCCCTCAGGCCGCCTCCTCCGCCGTCACCAGGCAGCCGGCGGGCTCGGTACGGTCCGGCTCCAGGCGGTCGGTGAAGACGTAGAGGGTTGAGCAGTAGGGGCACAGGATCTGGCTGTCGCTGCCCATGTCCAGATAGACGTGCGGGTGGTCGAACGGCGGGCGCGCGCCCATGCACTTGAGCTCCTTGACGCCGACGTAGATCTTCTCCGCCCCCTGGTCGTTGGCAAGGTGAGGGACGAGCGCGTCTGCCATGGGAGGTTGCCTATGTGGAGCGATGAGCGGCCCGACCATAGCGCCCCGCGGCAGCGGGCGATAGGACACCTCTGCCGCACCGCCAGCCGGGAGCTGGGCCACGAGGCGCAAGCCGCCGGGTCGAGCGATGCCGATGTGCCACCGCAGTGGCGCAAAAGACGCTGCCGGCTGCGGAAACCTTTGGGCCTCGCCGTCCATCGCTGCTAACCGTTTTGCGTGCTCGCATGTGCAATCGGGGGGGACGCCTCGATGCAAACCGGTATTGAAGGGGAGGGGAGACATGAGGAACGTTCTTGTCGCGGGTTTCGTGGGGCTTGTGCTCGGCGGTACGCTGGCCTGGGGCAGCATGCTCGCGCGGCTGGAGCCGGCGCTGCAAGAAGCCGCAAAGGCCAAGTCGGGCCGCGCCGAGGCCGTGCAGAGCGCCAAGAAGCTCGAAGGTGAGCTGAAGGACGCGCAACTGGGCCTGCAGAAGGCGCAGACTGCGGGCAAGGCCGCCGAGCAGGCGCTCAGGGACCAGCTCGCCAGCGTCACATCCGCCAAGCAGGCCGCCGAGAAGGCCGCCGACGACCGCAAGGGGCAGCTCGCGGCGGCTGAAGCTGCAAAGCAGGCAGCGGAGAAGGCCGCAGACGCGCTCAAGGGGCAGCTCGCCGCGGCCGAAGCCGCAAAGCAGGCGGCGGAGAAGGCCGCAGATGCGCTCAAGGGGCAGCTCGCCGATGCCAAGAAGGGCGCGCCCACCCAGTGAGCGTCGGTTGGGGGAAGACCCTGCCGATCTGGCTGGTCTGACACGCGAAGCGAGCCCAAGGCGCCGCCCGGGATCCCCTCTCCCCGTCGCCCTTGGGACCGTTGCGGCAAGGCCGCACCTGTGGATGGTGCGAGGGCGGCGGAAGAAGCCTCCCTCGGTCCAGTCCTAACCCAGGCGCCAGATGCGGGGCTCCGCTATCTCCAGGCAGTTGCCGGCTGGATCGCGGAAGTAGATCGACCGACCGCCGCCCGGCCATTCGAAATCCGCCTCGATGGCGATGCCCTTCGCCGTCAGTCTGGCGGCCCAGCCATCGATCTCGGCTGCGGTCGCGCGGAAGCAGATGTGCCCCGGTCCCACCGCGCCGTGCGGCGGAACGGCCAGTGCGCCCAGTGGGGCCCCCGGTGCGGGCGACACACCGGTGGCCTCCGGATTGAAGATCAGCAGCACCTGATCGCCGCAGCGGTAGAACAGGTGGCGGCTTGGCGCCCTGACGAAGGGCTCAAAGCCCAGCACGTCCCGATAGAAGGCTTCGGCCGCGCCGAGGTCCTTCGCGTAAAGGACGGTTTCGAGGATGCCCGCCGGTTGCATTCGGGACCACCTCAGGATCAGACCATCCCGGCCTCGTCAGATCACGTCACCGTCAGCTTCTGCAGCGAGATCAGCTCGCCCACGCCCTTGCGGGCGAGCGTCATCAGCTGGTCGAAGGCCTCCTGCGAGAACGGCCGTGTCTCGGCCGTGCCCTGCACCTCGACGATGCCGCCGGCGCCCGTCATGACGAAATTAGCGTCGGCGTCGGCGTCGGAGTCCTCGGGGTAGTCGAGATCGAGCACCGGCGTCCCCTTATAGATGCCGCTCGACACCGCCGCCACATGGTCGCGCAGCACGCCGACCTTCACCATGTCGCGCGCGCACATCCACTTGATGCAGTCGTGCAGCGCCACCCAGGCGCCGGTGATGGCGGCCGTGCGGGTGCCGCCGTCGGCCTGCAGCACGTCGCAGTCGATGGAGATCTGGCGCTCGCCCAGCTTGGGCAGGTCCACCACGGCGCGCAGCGAGCGGCCGATCAGGCGCTGAATCTCCTGCGTGCGCCCGCTGGGATGCCCCGCTGTGGCCTCGCGCCGCGTGCGCTGGGTGGTGGCTCTGGGCAGCATGCCGTACTCGGCCGTGACCCAGCCGCGCCCCTGACCCTTGAGCCAGGGCGGCAGCCGCTCCTCCACGGTGGCCGTGCACAGCACGTGGGTATTGCCGAACTTGATCAGGCAGGAGCCTTCGGCGTGCATCGACACGGCCCTGTCGATGGAGACCGGGCGAAGCTCATCGGGTTTGCGCTTGGAGGGTCGCAATGGGCGGTCCGATCGTGCTTAATGCTGGGGCGGCGCGCAGACTAGGCGACTGCCTTGCGCGCTTCAACAAATATCCTGCGCAGATATCCTGCGGAGTTGTGCTGCCATGAAAGGCAGTCGGCCGCCGCGAGGGCCTGCAATGTGCGCGAGACAGCGAGCGCGCCTACAGCCTCTTGCTGCGCCGCAACCCGCCGTATTGAGACGAGGCGACCCGCTTACAACTTGTCGCACAACGTTATTTGACAGTGCCGGAATGCTGATCTACGGTGCCCACCGCATTTACCGAATGCCAGCGAAGGACAAGTAAAGTCATCGGAGGCGCTATGCCGCCTTGCTGTCGGCAAAAATGCGAAAGTGGCCTTGCAAGTCGTCGCGGGCCGCTGATCATCGGGGCAGGCTGATAAGGGGAAAAGCCGGGATTGCCGGCCGGGGTGTGCCTGTTGAGGGCGCGCACCGAGGGAGCAGCCTGGGGGTCTCGTGGCTAACATCCAGGGGTAGCAGGCTTGGCTGGGTGAGCCCCCGCGCCATGTGGCGCGGGGTGGGGAGCAAGACGGCTGCCCAGGCCCTGGCCGGTTCGACGGAGGTAGAGAAGGACCACATGGAACTGGGTGACTTGATCACACCGGAAGCGATCATCCCGACGCTCGCAGCCAGATACAAGAAGCAGGTGCTGCAAGACCTTGCCGAGCGCGCTGCGGCCCTGACCAAGCTCAGTACCGCCGACATTTTCGAGACCCTGCTGCAGCGTGAGCGCGTGGGGTCCACCGCCATGGGGCGCGGCATCGCCATCCCGCACGGCCAGATCGCCGGCATCCAGCGCATCGTCAGCGTATTCGCGCGGCTGCAGCCGGCCATCGATTTCGACGCGCGCGACGGCGAGCCTGTCGACCTGGTCTTCCTGCTGCTGGCGCCCGAGCACGCCGGCGCCGATCACTTGAAGGCCCTCGCCCGCGTCTCGCGCCTGCTGCGCGCGCCACAGTCCATCGAGATGCTGAGGGCCGCGCACGACCGCGCCACGCTGTATGCGATCCTGACGGAGCCTACGGCTGTGGAGGCGGCGTAGGGGGGAGGGACATGGTGTCGGCTGGCCGCCCCGGCTGGCCGTGCGCCGCTCCTATAGCTCGCATGCGCCTAAGCGGGCTCTCGTCGCAGGCCCAACGCATGCCTCGCGGCAAGGTCAGTCTTGACGGCCGGTGACCGGGCTTTTTGCCACGACCACGCATGCTGCCACAGCACGGTCTAAGTCCCTAAGAAACCGGACGGAATCGCTGCGGTGCCGAAGACTTCAGCCTCGTGCCAGTTCCAGACCAAGGAAGCGTGGATTTGACTGTAAACGGGTTGCGAACGCGCAACGAGATTTTCTTGAGGCGGCATGCGCGTGGGTCCACGCAACGGCGGCCGCAGAGGGTCTCCTTGAGCGGCAATGTTCGCGGTTGAAAACAATTTGCACAAACCAAGAAGTGTGTAGGATGATAGTCATCCTTTTAGGGGGATGGGTATGCCAGCGTTCTCAAGGCGGCCTCTTTACCTTCAACTGTGCGACGTGATGGCGGATCGCATCGCCACGAAGGCGTGGAAGCCCGGCGGCGCGCTCCCCAGCGAGGGCGACCTGGCCCGTGAGTTCGGCGTCAGTCCCGGCACGGTGCGAAAGGCGCTCGAACGCCTGGAGCACATGCGCCTGATAACGCGCCGACAGGGTCGCGGATCGTTCGTGTGCGATCTGACATCCGGCGAGCTGGTGGATCGCTTCGCCACGATTCGAGGCGCCGATGGCGGGAAGGTTGCCGCAAAGGTCGGGTCGGTAGAGATCGAACGAGTGGCCGCGACTGCGGAGGAGTGCGCTCGCCTATGTTTGGCGCAGGGGGATCCGATTTACCGTGTCCGCCGAGTTCTCCTCGCCGGGGACGTGCCGTTCATGATCGAGAAGGCCTCGATGCCAGCCGCGCTTTTCCCAGGGTTGGAGCAACAAGACGCTCTTGCCGGCCAGGTCGCTCTGCTCGCCCGCCATTTTGGTATTTTGCTCGGCAAGGGGAGCGAGCGCATCGCAACCGAACTAGCTTCTCGTGAAGTTTCGGAGTCCTTGGGTGTGGCGGAGGGCGCTATCGTCGTCGTTCTGGATCGTGTGATCCTGGCCCTTGACGGGCGCCCCATCGAATGGCGAATGGGGTGGTGCAATTTTGCCGGCAAGCTCTATCGCGCCCAGATCGTCTGATAAGGACAGTTCTCTGGTCAACGGCCGTGAAGGGAGCGCCGGCGCCTACACCCGGCCACTGTGTGCTATGCCCAACGGGAGATCCATTCTGCGGCTGATCGATGCCGTGCTGAAGGAGACCCAACGTCAAGCACGTGGAGCCGAGGCACGAAGGCTGATCCAGCACGCAATCCAGCGAGTTGCGGCGATTTCGGCAGCTCAGGGCCTGCTCCATGACCCCGATGGCGTAACCAGGATCAATAGCTGGGATCTGCTGACGGCTATCTGCCTAACCGTGCCGTTGCCGATGCACGACACGGTCGAGTTGCTCTGCGAAAGCGGCGCCGGCGATCTCGCGAACGAAACAGCCATGCCGCTGGGGCTCATTGCCAAGGAGTTGATCACGAACGCGGCAAAGCACGCGCTGGCTGGGCGATCAAAAGTCACCGTTCGCATTGGAATGCGGAGGGAAGCGGGCGGCTATATCTTCACGGTCGAGGACGACGGCCCAGGGTTTGTGCTCCAGCCCGACCATGCGCGCTCGCTCGGACTTGGCCTGGTGATGGCGCTGACTCGGCAGCTGAACGGCACTTTTGAGGTGGAGCGTGGCCCGGGCGCCCGCTGCATTCTGTGTTTCCCTGACCCGCGTACACTGAATTGACATGTTCCCGCCGCCTGCGCGGTTCTGGAGGAGGACCCTTTGCCAATGTCACACGTTCGGGAGGCGGTGAAGCCGGGAGATTTGCGGGGTGTGCGTGTCCTGGTCGTGGAGGATCAATGGCACGTTGCCAACGCGCTGAGATCGCTCCTCGAGGTTGAAGGCATGGAGGTGAGCGGGCCAGCCGGCCAAATCGACGACGCCCACCGGCTGGCCGACGAGCACAAGCCCGAGCTGGCGGTCGTCGACATCAATCTCAAGGGCGAGATGGCTTACTCCCTCATCGATGACCTGCATGATCGTGGGATGCGCGTCGTGGTGATCTCCGGCTATGCGGTGTTGCCGCGATTGTCGGCAAAGGTCGCTGCCGTCCTGCAGAAGCCCTTCAATGCACCCGAGTTGCTGGCATCATTGCGCCGCGCACTTTTG
>JBAPMW010000606.1:0-3401 GCA_049278815.1 Hyphomicrobiaceae bacterium | reverse complement strand
CTCCACGCGGGTGGAAGCGTGCACCACGGCCCCGACCGGACGCGCGTCGGCGAGGAGGGGGGCCGCGCGGCCGCCGGGGTCAATGCTGTCCAGACGCACGCCGGCGAGCGGCCCGGCGAGGCCCTCTAGGAACCACCACGGCAGGCCGTTCATGGCCGTCACCAGCAGCGGGCCGTGACGCAAAGCCGGCGCCGCCGCGGCGGCCGCATCGGCGAAGCCATAGGTCTTCACCGCCAGCACCACGGCGTCGGGCTGCGGCAGGTCGGCCGCCCTATTGCTCGCCGGCAGCGCGAAGGCGGTGCGCCCATCGCCCTCGATCAGGATGAGGCCGTTGGCGCGGATGGCGGCAAGCGCACCCCCGCGCGCCAGCAGCGCCACCTCTGCGCCGCCGCGCGACAGCACGCCGGCAAGCCAGCCGCCGATGGCTCCGGCCCCCACAATGAGAACACGCATCAAAGTATCTCCGCGCTGGCTCAGCTCCTGTACGACGGATCGATGCGGTCGATCTGGCGGATCAGGGCGTTGAGCACGTCGACGCCGGCGCCGAACTTGGGGTCGAACTGCAAGGACACGCGCGTCGCCTGCTCCAGCACGGGGCGGGGGATCTCGATCAGTTCGTCCCTGAGGCCCTGGGCCGCGACCTGGATCTCGCAGGCGCGCTGCACCGTCCAGAGGTGGGCGAAGGCCTGCGGCAGCGTCTCGCCCCAGGCCAGCAGGCCGTGGTTGCGCAGGATCAGGATCGGCTTGCCGTCGAGCGACCTGAGCATGCGCGGCCCCTCCTCGGGGTTCACTGTGATGCCCTCGAAGTCGTGGTAGGCGACCTTGCCGTAGAGCTGGGCCGAGTAGAAGTTGGTCATCGACAGGCCGCCCCTGGTGCACGCCACCGCCAGCCCCGCGGTCGTGTGCGTGTGCATGACGCAGTGGGCATTGTCGATGTGGCGATGGACGGTGGCGTGCGGCGCCAGCCCGGCCGGGTTGATGGGCCAGCGGCTGTCCGAGAGGATATTGCCGTCGAGGTCGATCTTGACGAGGTTGGAGGCCGTCACCTCCGTATAGTGCAGACCGAACGGGTTGATGAGCAGGTGCCGCTCGGGCCCCGGCACGCGCAGGGTGATGTGGTTGTAGATCATCTCGGTCCAGCCCAGGTGGGCGAGCACGCGGTAGCAGGCGGCCAGCAGCACGCGCGCCTCCCACTCCTCCCGCGCCATGCCCACCGGCACGGCCGCGCCGCAGTCGATCGCGATCTTGGGCACCATGCTTGGTCTCTCCTTGGGTCCGCAGGGGCGCATCGCGCTTGCGCCTTTCATTCACGGCTGCGGCCTAGCCTCCCCTGCCTGCGTCGGCCCCGCCTCCACCGGCGCTACGTCAGGAACGGGGCCAGAATGCGCATCAGCTCGTCCCTGTTCCTGGCCCCGAGGACATCCGTCACGTTGCGCTCGTGCGCATCGAGCGCGGCCTGGGCGCGTTCAATCAGGTCGGCCCCGGGCGCTGTCAGATGGAGGGCGTGCGAGCGCCGGTCGGTCGCCGAGCGCTCACGCTGCACCCGGCCCATCGTCTCCAGGCGATCGATCATCTGCACCAGCCGCGCCCGCTCGATCGCCAGCGCCTCCGCAACGCGCGCCTGCGGCAATCCCGGATTGGCGCCGATGACCCGCAACACACAAAACTGCGCGGGCGTGAGGTCATGATCCTTCAAGGCACGCCGGAAGTCGTGAATCATCCAGATCTGCGCCCGCCGCACGGCATAGCCAACCATCCGCTCCAAGCCGCCAAGATTGGCTGGCGCTGCGCGCGGACGGCGCATGGACACGCCTGACCGCTCCTCGAGGCCGCCCCCTGGGCTGCCTGATCGCCCGCTTCCGTCTCCCGACACACCCGCGCCCTCTCTATCTCCTGGGGAAGCTGCCCCCCCAGCACAACCGGAAAGCCCGTAGGTTCACACAGCCGTCATCGCTTGTCACCCACGGGACAGCGTCCTTCTGAGGTGCGGTCACGACTCCGCGAGCCTCGGTTCTCTCAACAGATGATCAGCGGCCCCGCTGAAGGGCGCTCAAGAGCTTGACCTTGACGTCCTTCGCGGGTGGCTGCACAATTGTATGGACTGCACAGCTGCTGGAGGACGCACATGCAAGAATGGCACAAGCCAGAGGTGACCGAGCACGAGGTTGGGCTCGAGGTAACGAGCTATCTGCCCGCGGAGGTCTGATCGGGCGTCCAGTTCCCTGGACATTGCTTCCCAGTGGCGGCCCAGCATGTTTCCGGGCCGCTGTTGGTATCGGGGCCGCATTCTCCGATCGAGTGCGCGGGTGGATGGCGCCGATCGATGGTAAGGCTGTCGCCCGATGCTGATCAAGGTCCTGGGCTCGGCCGCAGGCGGCGGCTTTCCGCAAATCAACTGCAACTGCCGCAACTGCGCTGACGCCCGCGCAGGCAAGCCCGGTCTCAGGAGCCGCTTGCAGTCGTCGCTCGCGGTCAGCGCCGACGGCAGAGCCTGGGTGCTGCTGAATGCCTCGCCCGACCTGCGTCAGCAGGTCGCCGCCACGCCGGAGCTGGCGCCGCCCGCTCATGCCAGCCCACGGGCCAGCCCGCGGGCCAGTCCGCGGGGTAGCCCCATCAAGGCCGTGGTGCTGACGAACGGCGATGTCGACCACCTCGCGGGCCTGCTCAGCCTGCGCGAGGGCTTCACCTTCACGGTCTATGCGACGGAGCGCGTGCTGGCGGCGCTGGCCGCCAACAGGATCTTCGATGTGCTCGATCCCCGACTGGTGGAGCGCGTGCACCTGCCGGTGGGCCGGCCCCTGCAGCTCGCCGGCGAAGGCGCTGGGGGCCTGACCCTGGAGGCGTTTGCCGTGCCCGGCAAGGTGGCGCTCTATCTGGAGGACGCGAGCGCCGGCCCCGGCCTCGGCACGCGCGAGGGCGACACCATCGGTCTCAGGATCTCGGAGCCTGCAAGCGGCGCCGCGTTCTTCTACGTCCCCGGCTGCGCTGCCGTCGATGCGGCTCTCGCCACGCGGCTGCGGGACGCGCCCCTGGTGCTCTTCGACGGCACGCTCTACGACGACGAGGAGATGATCGCACAAGGGCTGTCGAGCAAGACCGGGCGGCGCATGGGCCATATCAGCATGTCAGGCGCCGAGGGTACGATCGCGGCGTTCCGTGGCCTCGGCGTCAAGCGCCGCATCTTCGTGCACATCAACAACTCCAACCCGGTGCTGCGCGAGGACAGCCCCGAGCGGCGTGCGGTGGAGAGCGCAGGCTGGGAGGTGGCCGTCGACGGGATGGAGATCCGCCTATGACCCGCACCATGTCCCCGCAGGAGCTGGAGGCGGCCATCCGCGAGGTCGGCGCCGAGCGCTACCACGACAAGCACGTCTTCCATCGCCTGCTGCACGGGGGCAAGC
>JBAPMW010000605.1:0-5589 GCA_049278815.1 Hyphomicrobiaceae bacterium | reverse complement strand
GCGCGCAGTCCAGAACGTCAGCGTCTCGCCATCGGGACTGCGCGCCGCCTGCGGCAACCGCGCCAGCGCCGGCATCGCCCGATCGAGCGCAACCGGGCCGCAGTCGTCGCCGGCTGCCAGCCCCCACGCCCGCCATCCCGCAGCGTTGGCCGCCACCAGCGCACCCGCCGCCATGTCGACGACGAGCACGGGCAGAAGGGATGCGGCGTCCTCGCCGGTCTCCAGATCGGACAGAAGCGGTTCGCTGCGCCACGTCATGGGATCCATCGGGGGGAGCCAACAGAGAGGCCGGGAGAAGGAAGCCAGGCGAAGCCACGCGGGCTTCCCGCCTCTTTCCATAGGCACGGACGGCGCTGGCGGTCCAGCCGCAGGCGCGATGCAGCGTCGATCTCCTGTTCGCAAGCCGGGAAAGGTCTGAGTTGTGAGAGCGTGAGGTGTGCAACCGGGGGCAGCCCGTAAGGCAACGTTTCTCCCAACGGCAGGCTGATCGGGGGAATGCGCTTCGCTTATTGTGCGCTCCGCTTATTGCGCGCTTCGCTTATTGTACGCTTCGGGTCTTGGCCACGGCGAGCGCAAAAAAAACAGGGTGCAATAGGGCCTCAGGCCCATATTGCACCGCTTGCTGCCAGAAGCCGGCATCCGGCATACCTGCCGGTTACCGATCGAATGAAGCGCTAGTCCCCGACGCTCAGGGTGCCCCTGGTGCAGACATTGAAGTTGTACGAGATCCAGTCCGGACGCTGGGGATAGACGTTCGTCGTCAGCCGGACGTTGAACACGCAGGCGCCGCGCCCGTTGTCGATCATGATCCGCACCGACCCGCCTGGAGAGATGGTCTGGCCGGGAATGAGATCCGGATCATGGGTCTGAGGCATCTGCGGGGGCGGAATCGCGTGGACGGACACAATCGTCTGGAAGCGCGAGTTGTTGTAGATGGTCACCCACCGGCTGCGACCGTCATAGGACTGCTGCGCATCGGCAGAGGTCGATCCGACCGTCGAGCCCACCAGAGTCGTCGCAACGAGCCCCAGTGCAAGGAAGAGCGAACGAAACGTCATTTTCCTATCCTTCTCAAAACAAACCGTCGGGCGCACGGCCGCGTATGCGACTCTCATTTCGAGAGCGCCCCACGGGTGGATGCGCGAAACGGTTGCACTCACATTAACTATGGTTAACCAAGCGCGCTGTCAATCGGCTCACCGGGCCCTGTTATCGAAAATTGTCGCCAAATAGATTTGTCGCCTCCGCGCGCTGAGTTGGGCTCCACTCGGCGTGTCACCCCTCACAGCACGCAAGACTCTGCATCGAGAAGCGGCTGCCAGGGAAACGGTAAAAACCCACTCATTCGCGATCAACCAGCCGCTGTGCCCAGCCCGATGCGCGGAACTCGCGCTTCAGCGCGTCGGGGTCATAGACCGTCTCCACCCACTCCATGAAGGGCATCGGCCGGCGCTTGTTGTCCTCCAGGTACTTCTCGAAGAAGCGGTCGAGGATGCCGGTGTCCGCCTGCCGGATGTGGCCGTAGCGCAACGATAGCTCGCGCTTCGCCTCGGCTGGCGACGCGCCTTCCCTGAACAACCGGTAGAGCGCGCTCATGAGCCCGACGCGGTCCGCTCCCGATTTGCAGTGCAGGAGGACCGGGTACTCGATGCGTGCCAGCAGGTCGCGCGCCGCCCTGATCTCCTCGCGGGTCGGCGCTGCGCGCGAGCGCAACTGGAAATTGACAAGCCTGATGCCCTTGCGCTCGCAGACCGCCTCCTCAAGCCAGTAGCTGCCGCACAGCCGCTCGCCGCGCAGGTTGACGATGGTGCGCAAGCCCCGCCGCCTGAGAGCGCGGATGTGATGGGGGGCCGGCTGGGCCGAGCGCCAAGCCTCGTAGCTCAGCCGATGCCGGTTGACATATATCAGCCGGAAGATGCCGTGGTCGACCAGCAGCATGTCGGCATACCAGGCCAGCGGGCCGAAGAGGCGGCGCATCCACGGGGGGGTGCGCTCCACCGCCGCCACCCGCCAGCCGCGCATGACGCGCTTGGTCCGCTGCCAGAGCATGCGCAGGAGGCTTGCCTCGGCCTTGGATTTGACCTTGGGCCTGGCCGGGATCAGGGCCTGGGGTGGGCTGGCGGCGCCCTGAGCGGTGCCCGCAGGCGGCATATCGTTGCCGCCGGCCGCTCCGCAGGAGCTCCCGGCCTCGTCAGGCTGCCGGCCCGGCATGTTTCCAGTCCCCCAATGTCATATCGCCCAGGTAATCCAGGTCATCCACACGTCCAAGCCGCCGGCCTGCAAGACGATTGCCCGAGGCGGGGTTTGCGTAGCATACATGCCCAGGGGGCTCCCACCGGTTCCAGCCACACGCGCCCCTCTGAGGGACTTCCGCCGATGCAAACCGGCACACGCCCGCGCGCCCGCGCGTCCCTGCCCGGCGCGCGGGGGTCGATTCTGGGGTCGATTCTGGCGTGGGTCGATCGGCCCGCCGCCGCGCTGCTGGCCACGCTTCTGGCGCTTGGCATGGTGCGGGTGTGGCTGGCCGCCTCTCTCGGCCTCACCGAGGACGAGGCCTACTACCGCCTGTGGGCGCTGGCACCGGCCAGGAGCTATCTCGATCATCCGCCGATGACCGGATGGATGATCGCCTTCGGACGATGGGTGGCCGGCGATACCCCGCTCGGCATACGCCTCCCCGCCATCCTGGTCTCCCTCGTGGGCCCGCTCGTGCTGTGGCGGACTGCAGCCATCCTGCTCGGTCCGGTGGCCGCGCGGCGGGCCATGTGGATCGCGCTCGCCATGCCGCTGCTGGCCGTCGGGGGGGTGATCATGACGCCGGATACCCCTTCCGTGCTGTTCTGGGGCCTCGCTGGATGGGCGCTCGCCGAGCTCTACGTCTCACGCAGGGCGAGCTGGTGGCTCGCGGTCGGCGTCGCCGCCGGCCTCGGCCTTCTCTCCAAGTATTCCAACCTCTTCGTCGGCGCAAGCATCCTCCTGTGGCTCATGGTGCTGCCCCGCAACAGGGCCTGGTTTCGCAGCTGGCAGCTGTGGGTCGGCGGTGCCATCGCGTGCCTCCTGGCGCTGCCCGTGGTGCTCTGGAACCTGGAGCACGATTGGGCCTCCTTCGCCAAGCAGCTCGGCCGCGCGGCCCGCGGACAGCACCTGACGCTTGCCTATCTGGGCGAGCTTGCCGGCGGCTGCCTCGGGTTGATGAGCCCCGTCATCGCCGTCCTCGGCGCCCTCGGTCTCGCCCGGCTCGTGCGATCGGCCGTCAAGACCAAAGATGCACCCAGCGCGCTCATCGTCTGCGGGATGCTGCCGTTCCTTGCCTACCTGCTGGTCCACGCCCTGCACAGTCGCGTGCAGCCCAACTGGGTGGCGCCCCTCTACCCCGCGTTTGCGCTCTGCGCCGCGGTCGCCCTGGGTACAACGGACACCCCACGGGCGGGCCAGGCCTTCGGAAGGCTGGGGCGCTGGGCGGTCGGCGTCGGCTTTGTCATCTCCGCCGCCTTGTACTGGCACACCGTGCAGCCGCTCATCCTCCTGTCAGGCCAGCGGGATCCGACCAGCCAGACGCGGGGCTGGCGCGAGCTGGCGGCCGAGGTCGAGCGCGTGCGCGGCGCGACCGGAGCGTGCTGGATTGCCACGTCAAGCTACGCAACGACCGCTCAACTCGCCTTTCAGCTCAAGGACAGGACGCCCGTCGTACAGCTGACCGAGCGCATCCGCTACGTGCACTTGCCACCGCCCGACCCCGTCATCCGCACATGTCCGGCGCTCTACGTGGAGCTTGAGCGGCGCGGCGGCGAGCCGCTGGTCAAGGCGCACTTCGGCTCAGCCACCAGGCTCGACAGCCTCTCGCGCCGCTACGCCGGCGTGTCGCTGGGGGTGTACGTGGTCTACCTGGCCCAGGGGCTCGATCCCGCCGCGTTGCAGCATTGACGGGCAGCGCCTGCAACGGCAATGGGCACCGTTGCAGTCTCGGCAGGCATCTTGACGTGGCCTGGCAACATCTCTGTCATGCAACCGTCATTTGCCATACGATGACCCTTCACAACGTCTGTCCAAGATGCGATTAAGTCGGTGCGGGACCGAGGGGGAGTACTGTATGACGAGTCTCGTCAGGGCGCTTACGGGTACAGACAAAGGCACGCACGATTTCGTTGCAGCCGTATTGATCCTGGCCGGCGGTCTTCTGATCATCGGCAGCTATGTCTACCGGGTGTTCGTCCACCCCGAATGGACCTTCGAGGAGGCGACCTTCGCGCTGTGGCCGTTCTTCACCGCCGGAGGCGTGAGCCTGGTGGCCGGGTGGCTTGTCGACCGCACGGGGTATCCCTCGCACAGGCTGCAACCCGGAAGACAGAGTCCGCCCACCGATCAATAGGCGGCCGCCCTCGCCGGGAGGCGCCTGTTGAGTTGAGGCGACTCGATGCAAGCTTGGCAAAGTCCGCTATGCCCCGGAACCTGACAGACGCAGACCGGAGCAGATGTGCACAATTCCGGACCCAGTATATTGCTGCTTGACGGCCTAGCTCTCGCTGCCATGATGACATGCAATGGATGGCGGACGGCTTCCATAGAGACTAGCTTGGCGTGCCTGTTCAGGTGTTTGAGGGCGTTATGCGTCGGCTCGTGGCGAGTGCGATATTGATCGGCTGCTTGTTGGGGGCTCTACTGCAGGTTGCGGCGGGCGCCGCATGGGCCTCCGAGTTGAGCGACCTTGAGGAGCGGATCGCCGAGCTGGAGCAGACAACTGCACCCATGGGGAGCCGCCGGCTCTCACTTACCATGTACGGCCAGATCGACCGTGCCGTGCTGTTTTGGAACGACGGCTTCGACAATGGCACCCGCGGCGTCGACAATCATACCTCGTCGAGCCGGATTGGATTTGCCGGCCAGGCGACGATCAAGCCGGGGTGGAGCGCCGGCTACAGGCTCGAACTCGACATCGGAGCTCCGTCCTCGAGCGATATTTTCAACGGCTCCAGCGGAGAGTTCGGGACAACTCCATTTATTCGCCAGAGCTACTGGGACATCGTCAGCAAGGACCTCGGGCGCGTTGCGGTTGGCTTCCAGTCGCCCGCCACCGACGACATCACCATCATAAACCTGGGTAGCCAGATCAACGATGCGGCGGTTCATTTCAACAATGCTTTCAAAATCCGCCTGGACCTGTTGAACCCGCCCATCGTCACCGACCTCGCGTGGGGCAAGATCGCTCACAACATCGACTCCTTGCGCGGCAACTTCATCCGCTACGATACGCCGAGCCTGTACGGCTTCTTGCTGTCCACGGCCTGGAACGACGACGTCTGGGACGTGGCGCTTCGCTATCAGACCGGGAGCGACGGCTTCCGCTTCGCCGGTGGCTTCGGCTACATGAAGGATGCGGCGCTCCGCTTCCAGGACATCAGGGGCTCCGCGTCGCTCATCCACATTCCGACGGGGCTCTATCTTTCGGTGGCCGGAGGCTGGCGTGACGCCTCCCATACGGTGGCTCTCGACGGCGGGGACGCCTACTTCTACTACGCCCAAGCCGGCATCAGTCGGCAGTGGATTGCAGCCGGCAAGACCACGTTCTACGTCGACCACGGCCTCTACAAG
>JBAPMW010000604.1:0-1984 GCA_049278815.1 Hyphomicrobiaceae bacterium | reverse complement strand
CCACGGGGCCGTCCGACAGCAACGTGTAGCCGGCCTGGGAAGACAAGCCGGCCGAGACGGTTGCCTTGCCGACCAGCCCGTCCTGCCATCCGACCCCGGCGCGCAGCAGCAGGCCTGCTCCCCCCGGCTGAAGCTCCAGCACCTTGCTGTATTCGATCTCCAGCGTCTCGGCGATCGTCGCCGTGGCGTGCGCAAGCAATTGGTCCAGGTCGCGCTGACGCAACGCCAGCTCGCCCAGCTTCGCGATCGCTTCCTGCTGCCGTGCGCGGACGCGCAACGTCTCTTCCATTCTGGTGCGTTCGATGAAAACCGCGGCCTGTCGCGCGTAGAGGTCCAGCCGGCGCAAGTCTTGCTCTGTCGGGCGATGCACAGACCGGAAATGCGTCGACAGCATACCCAGCGGTTTGCCGTCCCTGCCCATGAGCGGGGTGGACTGCACGGCGCGGAAGCCGCTCGCACGGGCGATCGGACGGAGCGGGGCAAACTCTGGGTCAGCCTCAACGTCTTCGATGACGATTCGCTCACCGAAGCGCAACGCTCTGCCGCAGGCCGAGTCGTCCTCTGCTGACACTTCGCGAAAGAAGTCGAGAAAGTCCTGTGCAAACCCGCGTTGGACCGCAATCTGCAACATGCGGCGCTCGCCATCCAGCAGCTGCGCGTTGCCCTTGTCGGCGCCGAGCAGATCTATGGACGCAGCGAGGATCTCTTCGAGCCCCTCGCTCACATCGCGGAAGTTCCAAAGCCGTGCGGACGCCTCGTGCAGCCTCGTGAGCGCTGCGGCTTCAACTGCGAGCTGGGGATGGCCGCTCGACACAACTCTCTGAACCGGACCAGATTTCCCGTGCGTGCTCATGGCAAGACCGAGGCCTTGCACCGAAGTCTGCCGCCAGCGAACCTCCACTCAAATCGAATATAGGATAGCAAAGTTAACTCTGGCAATCCGTCTCCTGAATTCGAGGACCTGGAGCACGGTGATCCCGATGCAGCGAGTTGATGAGCGCTGGCACGTCCTCCTGAACCAAAATTTTCATCTGAGCCGTGCATCGGTCAGCCCCGTTGACCGAGGTCAAGGCGCCGAGCCCGAAGGGCGTTACGCGATAAGCAACCTATGGAGGCCTCGCCATGCAGGCGCGCGATTTGATGGTTTCCCCCGTGGTCACCGTGCAGCCTTCCGCCAGCGTTAAGGAGGTGGCCAAGCTGCTCCTGGAGCAAGGGATCAGCGCCGTTCCAGTCGTTGACGATCAGGGCAAACTCGTTGGCGTCGTCAGCGAGGGCGATCTCCTGCATCGATCGGAGATCGGCAGCGAACGGCGGCGCTCCTGGTGGCTCCTCGGCCTGACCGACGAGGAAACCCTCGCCGCCGAGTACGTCAAAGCCCATGCCCGCAAAGTTGCGGATGTCATGACCCGGAAGGTGATCACCGCGGCGCCGGATGCATCACTTCATGAGCTGGCGACTCTCATGGAGGCAAACGCCATCAAGCGCGTGCCGATCGTCGAAGATGGCCGGCTTGTCGGCATCGTGAGCCGGGCTAACCTGGTTCGGGCGCTCGCCAGCGCTCAACCCGCATTGGAGATCGAGCTTTCCGATGCGAACATTCAAGGACAGCTTCTCGCGCACCTCCAAAACCAGGCCTGGGCTCGTCCATGGTTCCTGAACATCATGGTGAAGAACGGCGTCGTCGCCTGTCGTACGGTCGGACGCTGAGAGACGGGCCGTTCGCATCGCCGCGGAATCCATGGATAGCGTTCGCGCCGTCAATGACAACCTGGTCATCCGACCGTGGTGAGCTTCACGGGCACCAGTCGCTCCGCCCCCAACCGCGCCGGCCGGAGCCATCGCCTAACTAACATGGCGTCGATGATCTTGAAGAATGCAGCAGCAGGCCTGGCGCATGGTGGCGCCAAGTCGGTGATCGCGGGCGACCCAGCGGAAAGATCGAGGGCACCCCGTGGTTTCCCTTGCGCGGTGCCCTCG
This sequence comes from Hyphomicrobiaceae bacterium, assembly GCA_049278815.1. Taxonomy (GTDB): domain Bacteria; phylum Pseudomonadota; class Alphaproteobacteria; order Rhizobiales; family Hyphomicrobiaceae; genus AWTP1-13. The sequence continues at coordinate 7 of JBAPMW010000604.1, read as the reverse complement.
ATAGGTT
>JBAPMW010000603.1:0-9933 GCA_049278815.1 Hyphomicrobiaceae bacterium | reverse complement strand
GCCATGATGACATCCGGGGCCGACACCCGACGGGTGCCGGAGCCAAGCAGAAGCGGCAGGAAGTTGGTGCTGCCAAACACCTGGTGGCCGCCGCCCTCAATCCGGTAGAGCGTGACGCCGCGCTCGGAGGCGCAGCGCGTCCAATCGAGCTTCACGACCCGGATCGAACCCCGCGCCACGCGGCCGGAGATGACGGCCTTGGACCCTGCCGTGCATCTGTTGCGTCCTGCCAGGAACACCGCCGTGCGCTCCACGGACCAGACGCGGTCCTGCAAGCCGCTGAAGCCCACCGCGCCGCCGCGGTAGGGGATCACGGGGTCGGCGGTGCCGTTGAACATGAGGACCGACATGGGCAGTCGGGAGCGACATCTGGCACCCACGGCCTCGGGCATGCTGGCGATGACGGTGGCGATGCCGGCAAATGCTTCAGGCGCCTCGCACAGCATGCGCAGCGCCAGCATGCCGCCGTTGGAGACGCCGGCCAGATAGAGGCGTTCCGGGTCGGCCGTGCCGCGCGTAACGAGCTCACGCGCCAAGCGCTTCAGGAAGCCCACGTCGTCGGCGCCCGAGCCCCAGGCCGCCTGGCGGCCGTCGTTCCAGAGCAGGCTGCGCCCACGCGGGAACACGGCGGCGAAGCCGTGCCGCTTGGCCGCCTCGGCGAAGCCATACCACTGCTCCGTATACTCGGCCGAGATGAGCGCCCCGTGCAGCACGATGACGGTGGGGGCACGGCCGCGCGACGCCGGCCGCAGGATCGCGGTGCGGGGGCCGTCGCGCGTATCGATGCGAATCTCCTCGGCAACGGCCGAATTGCCGGTGCCGAGGAACAGAGCCAGGAGGACCGCCGCGCGGACCGTGAGGTGCATGAAACCATGTTCCTTCTGCGCAAGCCCGCACTCAGGACCGACGCTGGCACAAAGCGACGCATTTGCTGGATGCCCCCTCCGGCGCTATGGTGCCTACAAATCCACCCGGGTCAACCGCTATGCCCGTAACGCTCGAAGGGTCGTGCCGGTGCGAGGCCGTGCGGTACACGGTCCACTCGCACACACCCTATCCCTACCAGCTCTGCTACTGCAGCGTCTGTCGCAAGACCGCGGGCGGCGGTGGTTATGCCATCAACATCATGGGCGATGTGCACACCCTCAAGGTGACGGGACGCAAGGCCATCGGCATCTATCGTGCGAGCATCGACGATGATGGCGGCAACTGCGTGACCAGCACGGGCGAGCGCAACTTCTGCCGCCGATGCGCCACCGCACTGTGGCTGTTCGACCCGGAGTGGGCCGACCTGATGCATCCCTTTGCCTCGGCGATCGACACGCCACTGCCGATCCCGCCGGCGCGGACCCACCTTATGCTGCGCTACAAGGCAGCCTGGGTGGAGCCGGTGATCGGGCACAGCGATCTCACCTTCGATCTTTATCCCCAGGAGTCGATCGAGGCGTGGCACAAGCGACATGGGTTGTGGATACCTTGAGAGAGTAGGGAATAGGGAATAGGGAATAGGGGGTAGAGCGAGCGACGAACGCGACATCTTCCTATCCCTACTCCCTACTCCCCTCTTCCATGACGCTGCCTTGACAGGCCACCTGGAGCCCATAGCCGATGTCCAACGTCAATCCTGGCCCGTTCACCACCCGTCCCGAGATCGACGGCACCTTCGGCGTCGTCGCATCCACGCACTGGATCGGCACGGCGGTGGGCATGGGCGTGCTGGAGCGCGGCGGCAACGCCTTCGACGCCGGCGTGGCCACCGCCTTCACGCTGCAGGTTGTAGAGCCGCACCTGTGCGGCCCCGGCGGCGACGTGCAGGTGATGATCTGCGAGGCGGGCAGCGCGGCGCCCAAGGTCGTCTGCGGCCAGGGTCCGGCGCCGGTCGGCGCCACCATCGCCCACTACCGGGGGCACCTGGGGCTCGACATCGTGCCGGGGACGGGGCTGCTGCCGGCCTGCATTCCAGGCACGTTCGAGACCTACATGATGGTGCTGCGCGACTACGGCACACTCAGCCTGCGGGACGTGCTGGAGCCCGCCCTCGCCTACGCCGAGAACGGCCACCCGCTGGTCGAGCGCGCCTGCGCCACCATCGCCACCGTGGAGCGCCTCTTCCGGGAGCACTGGCCCACCTCGGCCGAGGTTTATCTGCGCGGCGGAAAGGTGCCGCCACCCGGCACCCTCTTCACCAACAGGCGCCACGCCGAGACCTACAAGCGCATCCTGATGGAGGCGGAGGCTGGTGGAGGCGGCCGCGAGGCGGAGATCGAGCGCGCGCGGCGGGCCTGGAGCCAGGGCTTCGTGGCCGAGGCCATCGACCGGTTCTGCCGGGGCAACGAGGTCATGGACGTGAGCGGGCGGCGGCACCGGGGCGTGCTCACGGGCCAGGACATGGCGACGTGGGCGCCCACGGTGGAGGAGCCCGTTCACCTCGACTACGGCAGCTACCGCGTGCTGAAGCCGCACGCCTGGACGCAAGGCCCCGTGCTCCTGCAGATGCTGGCGCTGCTCAAGGGCTTCGACCTCGACCGGCTGACGCCCACCGACCCCGATTTCATCCACATCTGGGCCGAATGCGCCAAGCTCGCCTACGCCGACCGCGAGGCTTTCTACGGAGACCCGGAATTCGTCGGCGTGCCGATGGAGACGCTGCTGTCGGAGGCCTACAACGCCGAGCGCCGCCGGCTGGTGGGCGATGCCGCATCGATGGAGCAGCGCCCCGGCCGCATCGAGGGCTACGGCGGCAGCGTGATCGTGAAGGGGACGCGTGCGGTTGGCGCCGGCGCGGGCGAGCCCACCTTCGCCCGCATCTCCACGGGCCACGGCGCCGACGAGGTCTCGCGCGACGGTGAGGTGCGTGGCGACACGGTGCACATCGACGTGATCGACAGGGCCGGCAACATGTTCACGGCCACGCCGTCGGGCGGCTGGCTGCAGTCCTCGCCGGTCATCCCCGACCTCGGCTGGCCGCTTGGCACGCGCGGGCAGATGTTCTGGCTGGATGAGGGCCAGCCGGCCTCGCTGGCGCCCGGCAAGCGCCCGCGCTCCACACTGTCGGTCGGCATGGCGCTGCGCGACGGCGTCCCGTACATGAGCTGGGGCACCCCCGGCGGCGACCAGCAGGACCAGTGGAGCTGCCAGCTCTTCCTGCGCCACGCCGCGCTCAAGAGCCCCATCCCCAGGATGAACCTCCAGGAGGCGATCGACGCGCCGGCCTGGCACATCGAGCACTTCCCGCTGTCGTTCTGGCCCCGCACGGCGAGGCCCGGGGTCCTGGTCGTGGAAAGCCGCCTCCCTGCGGCCACCATCGCGGAGTTGAAGCGGCGCGGCCACAAGGTCGAGGTGGGTCCCGACTGGTCGGAAGGCCGCCTCACCGCCGCCGCCCAGGAAGGCCCCCGCCGCAAGGCTGCCGCCAACCCGCGCGGCATGCAGGGGTATGCGGCGGGGCGGTAATGCCGGTGCGGGAGCCTTGCCTTTCGGTGCTAACCGGAGCTTTGGCCGGCACCCGCCCCTGACTTGCATCACCGCTGTCAGATCGGGCCGTGGGGCCACGCCCCACCGCATCCGACGCGACCAGCTCGGCGGCACGCCGACATTTCTTTCCGCTGCCCAGAGATCAGCGCCCCCACTGATCAACTATACGTGTGCTCACAGCTTACGCCCCAGTTGTGCCGCGATGTCGACCTACCGGGTGCGCCTCCGCAGAGTGCGCCTTGGGCGGAACGGCCGACGAAACGCGGGGCAATGCATGTGCGCCAGCAATACATGTGCGCCAGCTCACCGGCGGTGATCCACAGGCGCGCCGCGGCCGTATGGGGAGCGGGGAGGATCTGCCATGCGTGCCCGGCTGAAGCTCAACCTGGTGCTGCTCGTAGTGGCCGCGGTCGTGATCGAGTTGTTCGCGGTGGTCTCGACCCCCTTTCTGGAAAGCATCGCCCGGACGGAGGTCTTGCAGAAAGCCCGTATCATGATGGAAGCTGCAGCGAGTATTCGCACCTACACCTCCAACGAGATTGCGCCGCTGCTGAGTTCTGAACCAGGGGGCGACAAATTTCATCCGCAGACCGTGCCATCCTACGCGGCAAGCAGGAACTTCGCATTGCTGGCAAGCAAGTTCACCAGCTACGCGTATCGCGAAGCGGCACTCAATCCGATCAATCCTTCAAACCGTGCACGCGATTGGGAGGCGGACATCATCGGCGACTTCCGCCGGAACCCTCACAAGCGGGAGTTGATCGCGGAGCGCGAGACCCATAGCGGTCGGGTGCTCAACCTGTCCCACCCTATCGTAAGCGACGAATCCTGCCTCTCATGTCATGGGGCGGCCGACAAGGCCCCGCGGTCGTTGATCGCAGCGTATGGCACGCAGAACGGTTTCGGCTGGAAGCTCAACGAAATCGTTGGCGCCCAAATCGTCTCGGTGCCTATGGCGGTTGCATTGAAGCAATCCACAAGGATCCGCAATCTGTTCATTGGCGTGCTGGCCGGGGTGTTCCTATCGTTGATTGGTGTCTTCAACATGCTGCCGATCCTCATGACGCCGCTCTCTCGTGCCGAAGCACGATCGGGAGAAACGGTGCGTCCACGCGCGACCGAGCCCATCAAGGCATTCGGCTATGGCTTGCTTGTGGCCGGCATAGTCGTCGTGATGGTCGGATACGTCGCCATCTATGCGAGGGAGGGGGCCGATGGCCTCGCAAACGCGCTCGATCCGTTTGCACCCGTGAACTACGTAAGCATTGCGGCGGTCGTGCCGGGCATGCTCACCATTTGGTTGGCGAGGTACCTGGCACGTACCCGCGCCGGCCTCCCCTGGTCCTCCGCACCGGCGAAATACGGATCGAAAGAGTTGTCGTCACCGCGGAACGACTGAGACGGAGCGTGATGGCGCGCCATCGAATGCCGCACGCTTCTCCGTGCCGCCCGCAGCGTGCCGATCACCGCGCTTGACGCACCTGCCATCGAGCGCGCTCGACCGCACTGTTGCCGCCACGACACGCAGCAACTGCTCCCGAAGCACCACTTCCGCTTGGAGAAACGCGGGGGGCTATGCCAATCTGCGCATGACGTTGAGCCCTGCGCGCACCGGAGGAGGAAGGGTGGCGCTCGCAGAGCCGGCGTGTTGCGAGCCGCGCAGCCGGAGACGGTGAAGCATGGCCGTGGACGAACAGTCCGCCTGGGACGTGTGTTGGGGGAAATGCCACAAGCGCTTCTGCGGTCGCCCACCGGATGATCGGAGACGCTTCCGCGCGGGGCGTGCGCTTCGCCGCGTTCCGGTACTCGCCCGCGCAGCATCGAGGTGCGTAGATGCAGGACTTATTGCGAGGCGCGGCCGAGGCCGCGCCGACGATGCCTATCCGTGGAAGCGCGCGGGTCCTCCTATCGCGCATCTGGCGCCTTGCGGGGTTTGCCCAGCTCCTGGCCGGGTCTGTGGCATCGGCGACCGGTTTTCTTCTCTGGGCGCCGCCAGCTGCCGGCCGCACGCCGGATGCCCCCCTGAAGCTGGCACAGGCTCAGGGGCCGACCATCGAGGTGGTGCAGACGCTGGTCGTCGAGCCGGCCACGGACGCGCCGCTGTCCCTCCAGCTGAAGACCACCGGCCGGCTGCCGCCGCAGAGCTTCGTCAGGATCAGGGGGCTGCCGCCCGCCGCCTCGCTGTCGGAGGGCCATTTCGTGCGTCCCGGCGTCTGGGCCGTGCCACTGTCGTCCCTTTCCTCCGTGCGCATCACCGTGCCCGCCGCGCAAGCCGGGCGTGCGGAGCTGACCATCAGCCTTGTCACCCGCGACAACGCCGTGCTGGCCGAGGCCAGGACCACCCTGGTGGTGGGCACCGCTTCGCTGTTCTCCGCCGCGCCGCCAGCGCCCAAGAAGGGGCAGTCGGCCGCGTTCGACGGCCCGGAGGTTACTTTGCGCATGAAGGGCGGCGCCTTCGAGCTGAGAGGCCGCCTCAAGTCCTTCGAGGGCGGGCGCTACGTCATCGAGAACAAGGCGTTCGGCACCATGACGCTCGATGCCAACAACATGGAGTGCATCGGCGCCGGCTGCCCTGGCCAGCCGCGCCCGAAGGTGGGTGCAGTGAGGCCGCCGACCGCTCTCGCGCCCAAGGGCGGGGCGCCATCCAGGGTGATCGGCCTGCACGGCTCCACCGCGGTCGGCTGGGAGCTGATGCCGGCGCTGATCCTCACCTATGTCGACAAGATCGGCGGCAGCGTGAGGACGGTCCCCGGCGCCAATCCCCTGGAGGAGAGCCACAAGGTGATCGATGCCAAGGGACGTGAGATCGTCGTCTTCGATCTCAAGCGCTACGGCACGCCCACGGCGTTCGATGGCCTTGAAGACGGCTCGGCGCAGATCGGGATCGCCTCGCGCCCCATCAACGACCAGGAGGCCGCGCGCCTCGCGCGCGCCGGCACCCCCGGCATCCGCAGCCCGCAGCACGAGCACGTGCTGGGTCTCGACGGCCTCGTGGTCATCGTCGCGCAGGACAATCCGGCAGTGTCGTTGTCGATCGACAACATCGCCAAGATCTTCGCCGGCCAGGTGACCGACTGGTCGCAGGTCGGCCTGCCACCGGGCAAGATCAATGTCTACTCGACCAGCAAGGCATCCGGCACCTTCGCCGCTTTCGACTCGCTGGTGCTGCTGCCCCGCAAGTTGCCGCTTGCGCCGTCGGCCAAGCTCCTTCTGTCCACCGCCGAGGTGGCGGACGCGGTGGCAGCCGACGCCAACGGTATCGGCGTCACGTCTTTCGCCTTCACGCGCGACGCCAAGGGGCTCAACGTCGAAAACTCCTGCGGCCTGATCACGCGGCCGTCGGTGTTCACCGTGAGAACCGAGGAGTACCCCCTGACGCGCCGGCTCTATCTCTACACCACGGCGAAGCCTTCTCATCCGCACGTCAAGGGCTTCCTGGATTTCGCGCTCTCCAAGGAAGCGCAGCCCATCATCGGCGCCGCCCAGTTCGTCGACCAGTCGCCCGACTCGCTGGGCTTCGACGACCAGGGCGGGCGCATTGCCTACGCCCTCAACGCGCCGAACGAGGACTTCAACATCGCCGAGATGCGCCAGCTGATCGCCGACATGAACGGGGCAAGGCGCCTGTCCATCACCTTCCGCTTCAAGTCGGGCTCGAGCGAGCTCGACACCAAGTCGCGCGCCGACATCGACCGTCTGGTGGCGCTGGTCGCAACCTCGGAGCTCAGGAGCAAGAGGCTCCTGCTCCTCGGCTTCACCGACTCCATCGGCCCCTATGCCGGCAATGCCGCCCTGTCGATGGGCCGTGCCGCGCAGGTGCGCGACACGCTGCTCACCGCCGCCAGGGGCACCATCGACCCGGCACTGGCGGTGCACAAGGGCTACAGCGAGCTGGCGCCCGTCGCGTGCAACGACCAACTGGAGGGACGCAATCTCAACCGACGCGTCGAGGTGTGGGTGCGCGACTGATCCAGGAAAGGTAGTAAGGCAATAGGGCAGCTGGCGGTCTGGGGATGGGCGTAGTTGGCGATTTCCCCTACTGCCTTACTGCCCTATTGCCTTACTGCCCTAACTCTCGGAAAGCACCGGCTATGGCTCTTTTTCGTCGCCTCCAGCTCATCCTTGCGATTGCCCTGCTGCTCCTGACGCTTGCGTCCGCCAGTGCGTGGAACGCAGCCTGGGCACAGTCCCCATGGCGGCCGACGCGGCCGATCGAGATCGTCGTCATGGCGGGCAAGGGCGGCGGAGCCGACCGGATCGTGCGCACCATGATTGAGATCATCGACAAGCACACGCTCGTTCCCGTCTCCGTCACGCCCATCAACATCGCGGGCGGCTCGGGCGCAGATGCGCTCGTGCACGTCAAGAAGAGGAGCGGCGACAACCACCTGCTGCTGTTCACCCTCAACAGCTTCTACACCACGCCGCTGAAGCGGCCGGAGCTCGCCATCGACATCGCCAGCTTCGCGCCGATCGGCCGGATGGCCGAGGACGCCTTCCTGCTTTGGGTCCACGCCGACCGCACCGACATCAAGACGCTCGACGACTTCGTGAAGGCCGCCAGGGCCAAGGGCGACAAGTGGATCATGGCGGGCACGGGCACCGGCCAGGAGGACAGCCTGCTCACCGATTTTCTCAACTCCACCTACGGTCTCAAGATGAGCTACAAAGCCTTCGGCGGTGGCGGCCAGGTGGCGCGCGAGCTGGCCGAGAAGCGCGCCGATTCGACGGTCAACAACCCCGCCGAGCAGAACGATTTCTTTCCCAAGGGCGTGACCAAGCCGGTCGCGGCCTTCACGCCGCGGCGGCTGGAGATGCACCTGCGCATCCCCACCTTCCGCGAGACCGGCATGGACTTCCAGTATTTCATGCAGCGCTCGGTGGTCGGGGCACCGGGCATGAGCGCGCCGGCGCAGGCTTACTACATGAGCCTCTTCAAGCAGGTGTTCGACACGCCCGAATGGCAGACCTACATGAGAAAGAACAGCCTGCGCGGCACCTTTCTGGCCGGCCCGCAATTGATGAGCTACTGGCTCAAGGAGCGCGAGAAGCACGAGCGCTGGGACATGGCCGTGCGGGCGATGAAGCGGTAGCGAGGGCGCAGCGGGGCTGAAGAAAGTGCTTCCAAGCTGCCGGTATTTGTGTTAGATTTCTCGCTGGAAGGTAGATCATGCACGATGTGCTGGACAAGCTGCCCATCATGACGGTCGCCGAGTTCCTCGACTGGCCGGGAGATCCTAGTGGCCGCACGTTCCAATTGGCCGATGGGGAGGTGCAAGCAGTGTCTCCCGCCAGCGCCACACAGGCAACGATCCAAATGACGCTCGGTGCGCTGATATGCAACACGCTGGTCGCTGCCGGCAGTCGTTGCCGGGTGGTTGCTGAGCCCGGTGTCATCACCCAGATTCGCGCACATATGAACATGCGCGTACCGGATCTGGGCATTACCGCCACGGCCGACGCGCCGGGACAGCGGGCGCTGCCCGACCCCCTCGTTCTGATCGAGATCCTGTCGCCCGGCAACGCCAAGGACACCTGGGACAACGTGTGGGCCTACACGACGATCCCCACTGTCCGCGAGATCGCGGTGGTGCACTCCACGCGGGTGCTGGCCGAGCTGCTGCGGCGCGGGGCCGACGGTCATTGGCGGGAGCAGACCGAGAAGATCGAGCCGGATGGCACCCTGCGCCTTGAGAGCATCGGCTTTTCCTGCCGCCTGCGGGAAGCCTACGCCCAGACGCATCTTGCTTGACCGCCTAGCCCCGCCATTGGCCCATGGCGGCACGAACGCCGCGGGCGACCATGCGTCGCTTGCGGAGGCGCGCGGCAAGAGGCAAACACGGGCGCCATGTCGCACCAGTTGGCGCAGCAGCAGCGAGCACTCTCCCCTGCCCTGAGCCTGGCCGCACCCGGCGCAGGCGCCGTACGCATCTGGCTCCTTGCCGTCGCGGCGCTCATCTTCGCGATGGTGAGCCTCGGCGGGGCCACGCGGCTGACGGGCTCGGGCCTCTCCATCACCGAATGGCAGCCGATCATGGGCGCGGTGCCCCCGCTGTCGGAGGCCGCGTGGCAGGAGGCGTTCGAGAAGTACCAGAAGATCCCACAGTACAAGCAAGTCAACCGCGGCATGGGCCTCGGCGCCTTCAAGCTCATCTACTGGTGGGAGTGGACGCATCGCTTCCTGGGCCGGCTGATCGGGGTCGTCTTCCTGCTGCCCTTCCTCTATTTCCTGGCGACCGGTCAGCTGGCCCGCCCCTTGAAATGGAAGCTCGCCGGCATCTTTGCCCTCGGCGGGCTGCAGGGCTTCATCGGCTGGTACATGGTCGCCTCCGGCCTCGCCGAGCGCACCAGCGTGAGCCAATACCGCCTCGCGTTGCATATGACGCTGGCCGTGGCGATCTTCGGCGCGGTGCTGTGGGTGGCGCTGTCGCTCGGACCGGCGCGCGCCGTGCGGGCGCCGGC
>JBAPMW010000602.1:0-8721 GCA_049278815.1 Hyphomicrobiaceae bacterium | reverse complement strand
GTGCCGCCTGCTCCTCGCCGGCCGGCCGGCCGCGGGCGTGGCGCATCAGCCAGTGCAGCACATCCTTGACGTGCACCATGCCGCGGGGCTCGTCGAGCGTGCCGTGGTAGAGCGGCAGGCGCGAGACCTCGGCATCGTCGAAGGTCTTGAGCAGCTGCGCGACCGGCTCGCTCTCGTCCACGGCGATGATATCGCCGCGCGGCACCATCACGTCCTCGACCGACAGCGCGCCGAAGCGCAAGGTCCGCAGCAGCATGGCGCGCTCCTCGGCCGAGAGGTCCTCCGCCGAGGCCTCGCTCTTGAGCGCGTTCTCCAATGTGGCGCGCAGGGTCGTGGGCGCGCCGGGCAAGCCCAGCTTGGCCCTGAGGCCCGTGAACCAACTACTCTGCGGTTGCTCGCCGGAGTCCGGCTGCTTCGTATTCATCACACCTCACCGGCCTTCGATAGCCGCATAGGGATTGCCAACCCCCAGCGCCGCCAGGATCTCGACCTCGAGCCCTTCCATGACCTCGGCCTGAGCGTCGGTCTCGTGATCGAACCCCATCAGATGCAGAAGTCCGTGGACGACCAGGTGCTGAAGATGGTGCACGGGCGGAATGCCCTGGTCGGCGGCCTCCCTGGCCACGGTCCCGGCTGCCAACACCACGTCGCCGAGGTGGCGGTGCCCGGTCCAGGGCACGTCGCCGTCGTCAAGCTCGATGGCGGTGTCGGCGTCGATATCCGGATCGATGTCGATGTCGTCAGGCGGATCGGGGACCGGCGGATTCTGGGAGACGAAGGACAGGACGTTCGTAGGGGCATCCTTGCCGCGATAGGTGCGGTTGAGCTCCCGCACCAGCGCGTCGTTCGCCAGCACGATACAGGCCTCGGCGCCGCGCGCGCACTCGCAGCGAGGATGGGCGATGAGGGCGTCAGCGGCAGCATGGATGGCCGCGTCGCGGTTGCCGAAACCGCTCCAATCGCCACTTTGCTCAAGAATCGTCAGCGCCAGTCGTTGTGGTGGCTCCGGGTCGGCAGGCGCCGGCTCAGCGAGGGATGGGGACGGCGATGTGTCGCCTGGGGGGGGCATAGCTTGGATTGGCCTACTTGGAGTTGCCGGCCCGATCGGAGCCCCGATCGGAGCTCTTGTCGCCAGCCTTCTCATACGCTTCGACGATGCGCGCCACGAGGTCGCGCCGCACCACGTCGCCAGCATCGAAGCGGACGGCCTCGATGCCCTTCACGCCGCGCAGAAGCCCGACCGCCTGCTCCAGGCCGGACCGCTGGCCGGGCGGCAGGTCGATCTGGCTCGGATCGCCGGTCACAGCCATCTTGGAGCCCTCGCCGATGCGGGTGAGGAACATCTTCATCTGCATCGACGTGCTGTTCTGCGCCTCATCGAGGATCACGAACGCGTGAGCGAGCGTGCGGCCGCGCATGAAGGCCAGCGGCGCGATCTCGATCACGCCGCTGAGCAGGTCGCGCTCGACCTTGGCCGGCGGCAGCACGTCGTAGAGCGCATCGTAGAGCGGGCGCAGAAAGGGATCGACCTTCTCCTTCATGTCGCCAGGGAGAAAGCCCAGCCGCTCGCCGGCCTCCACCGCGGGCCGCGACAGCACGATGCGCTCCACCTGCCCCCGCTCCAGGCATTGGGCGGCGTGGGCCACCGCGAGATAGGTCTTGCCCGTACCCGCAGGCCCCAGGCCAAAGACCAGATCGGAACGGTCGAGCGCGCGGATATAGACGCTCTGGTTGGGCGACCGCGCGGTGATCACCCGGCGGCGCGTGCGGATCTGCGGGAGGTTGTCCTTGTCCGCGGCCTCACCCTTGCTGTGGCGCAGGAGGCCGTCCACATCGCCGGCGGCGATGTCCTCGCCGCGCCTGACGCGGGCGTAGAGCTTCTCCAGAACCTCGCGCGCCGTGGCACAGGCCTCTGCCGGCCCAGTGAGGGTGACGACATTGCCGTGCGCCTGCGCCTCGATGCCGAGGCGCTCCTCGATCAGCGCCAAGTGCCCGTCGTACTCGCCCAGCAGCCGGGTGAGATGGCGGTTGTCCTCGAACGGCACCACCACACGCGCCTGCGCACTCTTGGGCGTTCTACCCACGTGCGCTGTCGCCGGCCCGCGCATGCCAGACAATGAGGAAGCCTCCCAAGTCGATGTGATCTCCGAATCCCAGACGGGACAAGCTAGCACATAAGCGCCCGCTTGCCTCAAGTGGCCGATGTCAGCCTGCCCGACAGACTATTGGCCCCCGCCGCGACGATTTCAACCGCAACGACGTGGCCGCATAATGACGCCTCGGCGCTCACGTGCACCGCCTGCATGTAGGGAGAGCGGCCCACCAACTGGCCTGGATGGCGACCGTGGCGCTCCAGGAGCACCGGAATCACCCTTCCGACACAGCTGGAATTGAACGATGTTTGACTTTTCGTCACAGCCTCCAGCACCCGTTGGAGTCGCCTGTCCTTCACCTCGTCGGACAGTTGACCTTTTGCCGCCGCGGGCGTTCCGGGCCGCGGGCTGTATTTGAAGGTGTAGGCCTGGGCGAAACCAACCTCCTCCAGGAGGTCGACTGTCTCCTGGAGCTCCGTCTCGGTCTCCCCCGGAAAGCCCACGATCACGTCGGTGGAGAGGGCGATATCCGGCCTGGCCGCGCGAATGCGCTGGATGAGGGCCAGATATTCGCCGCGCGTGTGCTTGCGGTTCATGGCCGCCAGGATGCGGTCGGCGCCGGCCTGGAACGGCAGGTGCAGATAGGGCATCAGCTTGGGCTCGTCGCTGTGGGCGGCGATCAGGTCGTCGCTCATGTCGCGCGGATGGCTGGTGGTGTAGCGCAGGCGCTCAAGCTCCGCGATGCGGGCAAGCCGCCCGATCAGGTCCGCCAGCGACCAGGTGCGGCCGTCAGGCCCAAGCCCATGGTAGGCGTTGACGTTCTGCCCCAGGAGCGTGATCTCCCGCACCCCGCGCTCGACCAGGTGCCGCGCCTCGGCCTCCACGTCGGTAACAGGGCGCGAATATTCAGCGCCCCGCGTGTAGGGAACCACGCAGAAGGTGCAGAACTTATCGCAGCCCTCCTGCACCGTCAGAAAGGCCGTGCGTGCGCCGGTGGTGGCGGCACGGACGGGCAGCGCGGCGAACTTGTCCGTCTCCGGAAACGCCGTCTCCACCACCGGCCGCCCGTCGGCACGGGCACGCGCGAGCAGCGCTCCCAGCTCGTGATAGCTCTGCGGCCCCACCACGACGTCGACGCTGGGCTCGCGCCGCACGATCTCGGCGCCCTCGGCCTGCGCCACGCAGCCCGCCACCGTGACCATCGTCTCCTTGCCAGCCAGCCGCCGGCGCTCCTTGATCTCGCGGATGCGGCCCAGGTCCGAATAGACCTTCTCGGCGGCCTTCTCGCGGACGTGGCAGGTGTTGAGGACGACGACGTCGGCGTCCTCTACATCGGACGTCTCGGCAAACCCCTGCGGCGCCAGCAGCTCCGCGATCCGCTCGCTGTCATAGACGTTCATCTGGCAGCCGAACGTCTTGATGTGGATTTTGCGGGGCTCGGTCATGTCATTTGAGGGGGTCAGACCCCGCGGTCGGTCGGGGTCAGACCCTGCGGGTCTGACCCCATGGCACCACCTTCGGAACGAAGGCTCGCGATTTGCACACGGGTTTAGCCGCGTGAGGCCGGCGCGTAAAGGCACGACGAGTCAGGGCGCCCATTCAACGGGACTGCCATGGGTCAGACCCGCAGGGTCTGACCCCTACCGGCGCCTTTTCGTCGGCACGCCGTAGAGCTCCAGCTTGTGGCCGACCAGCTGGAACCCCAGCTCCTGCGCCACGCGCTGCTGGAGGCGCTCGATCTGCTCGTTGCTGAACTCGATCACACGGCCGGTCTCCAGGTCGATGAGATGGTCGTGGTGGGTGCGGGCGGCCGCCTCGTAGCGGCGGCGGCCGGCGCCGAAATCGTGCCGCTCCAGGATGCCCTTGGTCTCGAACAGCCGCAGCGTGCGGTAGACGGTGGAGAGCGAGATGCGCGGGTCCACGGCATGCGCCCGCCGCTGCACCTCCTCGACATCGGGGTGATCCCTGGCCTCGGACAGCACACGGGCAATCACGCGGCGCTGACCGGTCATGCGCAGACGCTTGTCGGCGCACAGCTGCTCGATGCGGTTGGCCGGTGCGGTTGAAGCGCGCATGTCCTCGTGCGGGGCGTGGCTCAATGGCCCGTTATAGGTGACGCCCCCGCCGCCGTCCACATGCGTGCCGCGCGGCGCATCGCTCGGCGCGTACCGTGCGAGCGGCAGGCACAGGTTGATGGCATCCTCCGGCGGCGCGCCGGCCCGCTCGTAGTAGCCCCGGCGGCGGCCGAGCTCCTGGAAGCCCATCCGGGTGTACAGAGCGCGCGCGGCGCCGTTGCTCTCTGCAACCTCCAAATGCAGGCGCTGCGCGCCGTGCCTGCCCGCCGTCCGGCACAGCTTGTCAACCAACCGACCGGCGATGCCGAGGCGCCGGCGATCCTCCGCCACCCCGAGGGTGAGGATCTCAGCCTCGCCGACAACCACCCGCCCGAGGATCAGCCCCCACGGCGCCATCCGCTCCGGGCCTGCCACGCCGGGGCCTGCGGCGAACGCGAGCGAGCCGGGGAACGCCATCAGCTCCTTGAAGGTGGCCGCATCCCAGGCGGCATCGAACAGGCTGGCATGCAGCCGTGCCAGGGCACCGGCGTGCTTCATGCCGCAGCTGCGGATGCGCAAGGGCAATGCGGTGCCGGCTGCTGCCGTCATGCCGGGGACCGCGCCAGTGCCGGCGTCTCCTGGGGCCGGACGTCCGGCAGGCGCAGGTAGAGGGGTCTGACGGGGGTCACCGGCGCCAGCCGCTCGGCCATGGCGGCGAGGTTGCCGGCGTGGGGCTGCAGGTCCGGAAGGCGAGGGTCCGCTGCGATGCCAGCCTCCGCCGCCGCAGCGGCGACGGCCGTCGCCCCCGATCCGACGACGACGGCTCCCTCCGCGCCAAGGCTGCGCGCCGCCTCCGCCGGTGTCACCAGTTGCGCCGCGGCCGTTTCGACAGCACCCGCAGCGAAGCTCTGCACGAAGAGCGCACCGCGTCGGGCATCGACGGCCACCATCAGCCGGAGCGCCCCAAGCGGCTCACCCATCTCGGCCAGCATCTCCTCCGCCCGATGCGCCATGACGGCGAGGCTGGTGGCGGCCACCACCGGCTTCCCCGTGGCCAGCGCCAGGCCCCGCGCCGCGGCGATGCCGACGCGCACGCCGGTGAAGCCGCCCGGCCCCAGCGTCACCGCGATGCGGTCGAGCTGCGAGAAGGCGAGGCCGGCGCCGTCCATGACCTCGGCGACCATCGGCAGGAGGCGCTCGGCATGGCCGGCCGCGCGCACCTCGTAGGCCTCGCGCCGCAGCCCCCCATCGGGTCCGTGCCAGCGGACCGCCGCGGAGACCGCCCCAAGGCAGGTATCGAAGGCCAGGATGTTCATGGGCTGAAGCTGTGATCTCTAGAGAACGCGCGCCACCTCGTCCAAGGCGAACCGGGCTGCACGCGGCTTCAGCGACGTACGGTCGCCATATCCGAGGTTGCAGAGAAAGTTGGACTTGATCTCGGTGGCGGCGAAGAACTCCTTGTCCACTCCGGTGTTGTCGAATCCGCTCATCGGCCCGCAATCGAGCCCCAGCGCCCGCGCCGCCACGATGAGATAGGCGCCCTGCAACGAGCCGTTGCGGAGCGCGCCGGTTTCCGCCAACTCGGGCTTTTTCGCCAGTCCGTCGAGCGGTTTATGCCCCGGGGGGCGCTTGGCGTAGAACCTCAAGTCGTAGGCGACGATGGCGGTGACGGGAGCCGACATGGTTCGATCGACGTTGCCGGCATCCAGATGCGGCTTGAGGCGCTCCTTGGCCGCGGCCGACTTCACGAACGCGATGCGGGCCGGCAGGCTGTTGCTGGCCGTCGGCCCCAGCAGCATCATCGTCACGATCTCTTGCAGCAAGCTGTCCGGTATCTCGCGCGGCTGCCAGGCCCTGAGCGTGCGCGCATCGAGAAACAGCTGCCGCAGCGCCTGCTCGTCCAATCGCATCGGGTCTCGTCCTCGTAGCCGCCGCGCCATGCCCCCAGCCTACGCGAGAACCCCGCCCATTGCCGAGCGGGGTTCACAGGTAGCGCGCCATCCTTTGCGTCAGATGGGCCGCACCTCCTGCACGTCGGGGCAGAAATGCTTGAGCAGGTTCTCGATGCCGTGCCGCAGCGTCGCCGTCGAGCTGGGGCAGCCGGAGCAGGCCCCGCGCATGTGCAGGTAGACCACACCGTCCCTGAACCCATGGAAAGTGATGTCGCCACCGTCGTTGGCCACGGCCGGGCGCACGCGCGTATCGAGCAGCTCCTTGATGGTGCGGACGGTGTCCTCGTCCCTGGGGTCGTACTGCTCGTCCGCGCCCGCATCTGCATCGGGCAGGCCACCGACCGCCGGCGCGCCCGACATGTAGTGCTCCATGATGGCGCCCAGGATCGCCGGCCGGATGTGCGGCCACTCGGCGTCGCCCTTGGACACGGAAATGAAGTCCGAGCCCAGGAACACGCCCGTCACGCCCTCGATCTCGAACAGCCGCGAGGCGAGCGGCGATTGGGCCGCCTCGACCTTGGAGCGATAGTCGGCGGTGTCGCCGCCCAGCACCACCTTGCCGGGGATGAACTTCAGGGTCGCCGGGTTCGGCGTCGGCTCGGTCTGGATGAACATTCGATCGCTACCTCTGCTTCGGCTTCACGGGCGCTCCAGCTTGGAATTATTCTAGTAGATGGGACTGAAGGCGTCAAAATCCAGAGCGGGTCGGTGTCAGACCCTCGGGTCCGACACCGCGGGTACCGACGCCGGTCTCGGAATGGTGTCAGACCCAGAGGGTATGACACCTACGACACCTACGCCAGCGCCTGAATCTCCTCCAGCGTCAGATCGCCCGGCACGATGGTGATGGGGATGGGGAACTTGCCGGCGGTGGCGCCTGTTGCGAGCCCCGACACCAGCGGCCCCGGGCCGGCATTCTCCTTCGACGCCCCCAGCACCAGCACGGCCACGTCCTCGTCGTCCTCGATCTGCTGCCGAATGGCGTCGGTCAGATTGCCCTCGCGGATCACCTCCTCGATGCCGACCTTGTCGTAGCCCGCGTTGTTCAGTTTGCGCCGGAACAGGCGGAACAGCGCGCGCGCCTTGTTGGTCTGCTCATCGAGCTGCGCCTGCCGCACGGACTCCCAGAACTGGTTCTCGGGCTCGATCACATAGAGCAGCACGATCCGCCCGCCCGCGTGCAGCGCGCGCCCCGCTGCATAGTAGAGCGCGCCCTCAACCTCGGGCGATTCATCGACCACCACCAGCAGCTTGCGGGCGTGGCCCTGCTCAAAGATCCGGCGCTTTTTCATCCTGCCTCATGCGGCCCCGATGGTGCGCCGTATGCTGCCACGGGACGGCGGCGCCAACAATAGGCGGCAAGCACGGCGTCAGCCGGCGAGGATGACGATACCCGCCACCATGCCGGCAACGCCCGCGGCGCGCTTCAGGACCGTGGCCGGCAGGGCCCCGAGGCGGTCCAGGGCGAGCCCTGCTGCAATCCCGGCAGCGTGCAGGAGGACCGTGGCGGTCACGAAGCCCGCGGCGTAGGCCAGGAACGAGGCGAGCGCCCCGCCTTCGCTGCCGTGGGCGTGGCCGTGAGCCAGGGCGAAGGCGGCAACCAGCGCGGTGGCCGCCGCAGCGGGCAGGCGCACGCCGAGGGCGATCAGGGCGCCCATGGCGATCACCGACAGGGCGATGGCCGGCTCGACCATGGGCAGCGGCACGCCCCAATAGCCGATGAGGCCGCCCGCGAGCATGGTGCCAACGAAGGCCGCGGGCAGCAGCCACAGGCCCCGGCCGCCAAGCTGCGCCGCGTAGAGGCCCACGGCGACCATGGCCAGCATGTGGTCGAGGCCGCCCAGCGGATGCAGGAAACCGTGCGCCAGATCGTGGGTCGCGCTCACCCCGGTGTGAGCGAGCGCCGGCGCCGCCATGCCGGCCGCAGCCAACACCGCCACAAGCGTCAGAATTCTCCGCATGGCCAATCTCCCATGTGATCGCCGCTCTCCCATCGGCTCCGTTCACCATAGCCGCCGCACCTGCCGCCCTGCCAGCATGTCGTCCGGGCGGCGCTCCCTGGATGGCCGCCCAAGGCCCCCCGCCGGGCCGCTGTCGAGGGCCAGAACCCCTTGGGGAATCAGCCTGATTCTGCCTCAGCGTTTCTACCCATTGGGCCGCCCTCCGGCGCGGGCCACGTACAGGTGGCCCAAGAAATCACGCCAAATCACGCCGCCGGAGGCGACATGCGCACACTGCCCGCCATTGCGTCGCTCCTTGCAGCCGCAACGGTCCTCGCCGGGGCGGTGGCGTTGTCCACCGCGGCCGAGGCCCGCAAGCAGCCGCGCTACTACCAGCAGCCGCGCGCCTACCAACCCTATTACTACCGGCCTCCCAGGTACTACCGGCCTCCCAGGGCCTACCGGGCGCCGCGCGCCTACAGCTGGGAGCGCCAGGTGTGCGAGGAGCGCGCCTTTGCCGCAGACCCCACCGGCCTGTACGCCGGCTACCCCTGCTGGGCCCGCGAGACCTTCGGCCGGACGCCGGGCGGCCGCGGCAGGTGAGCCTGCCACGACGGCCGGCGGTCCGCTCAACCGGGGAGGGCGCCGCGCTGAGCGGCCCTTAGCGCGCGCCATCCCGGCC
>JBAPMW010000601.1:0-2746 GCA_049278815.1 Hyphomicrobiaceae bacterium | reverse complement strand
CCGAGCTGCAGGGCCACGGCGGCTACCGCTATCCGGCGCACCAGACGCCGTGGCAGGAGATCCAGCGCGGCCTGGTCGACGAGCTCTCGGAAGGCATGGTGCTGAAGCCCGCCGTCAAGTACCAGAGGATCGCCGCCACCAAGGGCATCCCGCGCGACAACCATTGAGAAGGAAGGAGGTGTCAGACCCTCCGGGTCTGACCCCATGGCACACTACAGGGTTCAACTTGCACTTGGCGCTCGTAGGCAGCGCCCCCCTGCTCCGGCACCGTAAAGAGGGTTCCGCCCTGGGGTCAGACCCGCAGGGTCTGACCCCGCCCTGCGTCAGTGCTTCGTCTGTCCTGCCGACGGGCCGCGGTCGTCCTGGTGCTCGGTCCTGGCGGCCGGCGGCTGCGGATGCGGCTGCGGCGCGGGTGCGGTCAGGTGGTGCTCGAAGCGGCGGTAGCTCCACGGGATAGCGACGAGATAGAGGAGCGTGAGCACCGTCAGCGTGCCATAGGGATAGGTGAGCAGCAACGCCACCAGGGCAGCCCCGCCGACGAAGATCGGCAGCACGTAGTCTCGGGAGATGCGCTCGCCCAGGAGCTTGCCGGAGAAGGTGGGGATGGTGGACACGAGCATGAGCGCCGCGGCCAGCACATAGACGGCAATGAGCCAGGGCCAGGTGCGCACCTCGAACAGGCCGAGGTTGTCGAGGTAGAGCGGCAGGAGCACGACGACCGCGCCGGGCGGGGCCGGCATGCCGGTGAAGTAGTTGGCCTGCCACCGCGGCTTCTCGACATCGATCATGGAGTTGAAGCGGGCGAGCCGCAGACCCATGGCCATGGCGAAGACAAGCGCCACGATCCAGCCGAGGCCGCGCGGCAGGGAGCTCAAGCCCCACACGTACATCAGCACCGCCGGGGCGACGCCGAAGTTGACGAAGTCGGCGAGGCTGTCGAGCTCGGCGCCGAACTTGGACTGCGCCTTCAGCGCCCGCGCCAGACGTCCGTCCACGCCATCGAGCAGCGCGGCAACGACGATCAGCGCGATCGCCATGTCGGGCCGCTGCTCGATGGCCATGCGGATGGCGGTGAGGCCCGCGCACAGGCTCAACACCGTGAAGAAGTTGGGCACCACCATGCGCAGCGGGATCTTGCTGCTGGCGAACAGCCGGCGGTGGCGCCGGCGGCGCTCGTCGGTCTCAAGCCTCGGCAGCAAGGGGTCCGGACCTCCGGCCATGCTTTCACTCCTTCTGCGTCGCCCTACTGGCGGCGCGCCTCGCGCTCGGGCTCGCCGGACTTGAGGTCCGCCATCACCGTCTCGCCGCCCACGGCGCGCTGACCGACGGCAACGAGGGGGCCGTGGCCGGGGGGAAGATAGAGATCGACGCGCGACCCGAAACGGATGAGGCCGAAGCGCTCGCCGACGCCGACGCTTTCGCCCTCCTTGGCGAAAGTGACGATGCGGCGCGCGATCAGGCCGGCGATCTGCACGACGCCGATCTCGGCCCCGCCCGGCGTGGCGATGACCAGGGCGCGGCGCTCGTTCTCCTCGCTGGCCTTTTCGAGCGCGGCGTTGAGGAAGCTGCCCGGGACGTAGACCGAGCGCACGATGCGGCCCGCCACCGGGGCGCGGTTGATGTGGACGTCGAACACGGACAGGAAGGTGGAGATGCGGATGCGGGGCTCATCGCCAAGACCAAGCTCCGCCGGCGGGCGAACGCGCTCGATGGAGGAGATGCGGCCGTCGGCGGGGGCGACGATCAAACCATCCCGCAGCGGCGATACGCGCGGCGGGTCGCGGAAGAAGTAGGCCACGTACGCCGTGGCGACCACGGCCACCCATGCCGCCGGCGGCCACAGCCAGAACAGCAGGAGCACGACCACCGCGCCGACCGCCAGGAACTTGTAGCCTTCGCTGTGCACCGGCACGATGCCGTCGGTAATGGTGTCGATCAGGCTGTGGCGCTCGGACACTTGCCCTCCAGTAGAGAGGTTTCATGCTCCAGGGGTCAGGTTCAGGGAAAAACGGCCGTGCGTTCCCTGAGACCTGCGCCCTGAATCCTGACATCTACTTGCTCTTAGGCCGGCTCTTGGGCTGGGCCCTGACGCCCGCCTTGGGCGCCTTGGTCTCCTCGACGAGACGGCCGATGGTGACCCGGAGGGTCCTGCGCTGCCCCTTGCGGGACACCTCGACCTCCACCTCCTTGCCGATCTGCGTCTGCGACACCAGCCGGGGCAGCCCGCGCATGGAGGTCACGTCCTTGCCGTCGAACTTGACGATTACGTCGTCCTGCAGGATGCCGGCCCTGGCGGCGGGGCCGTCCGGATCGACCTTGGACACGCGCGCGCCGGCGCCCTCGCGCACCGCGTAGACCTCGGCCATATCCTCCGTGACCGTCTGCACGTTGACGCCCAGCCAGCCCCGACGCGTCTCGCCGAACTGCCGCAGCTGGTCCAGCACCACGACGACGGTATCGGAAGGCACTGAGAAACCGATGCCGATCGAGTAGCCCGTCTGCGAGATGATGGCGGTGTTCACCCCGATCACCTCGCCGTCCATGTTGAACAGCGGCCCGCCCGAGTTGCCCTTGTTGATGGCAGCGTCCGTCTGCAGGAAGTCGTCGTACGGCCCGCTGTTGATGTCGCGCTGCTTGGCCGAGATGATGCCGACGGAGACGCTGCCGCCCAGGCTGAACGGATTGCCTATGGCCATCACCCAGTCGCCCACCTTCAGCTTGCTGGACGAGCCGAACGGCACCTGTG
>JBAPMW010000600.1:0-5364 GCA_049278815.1 Hyphomicrobiaceae bacterium | reverse complement strand
CAGTTGCTTGGAGCCCATGGCGAGCATGCGTTCCGCATTTGCCTTCGCCTCTTCCGAGAGCGGCGGATGCAAAGGGAGAGCTTTCTTCATCGGCGGCGGCGCAACAGACGGCAGGGCAACGACCGGTGGCGCCCGGGGCGGCGCAGGCGCCGCCTTCTCCTGCGGCGCGGAGGCGATCACCAGCGCGGTTCTCTTCTGGGCCAGCGTATTGCCGTCCACGTCGACCAGCGTGATCACAATCTCGGCCCGGCCCGAGACGCCCGCGGGCACGATGGCCTTCAGCGAGGCCAGCCCGAACAGCGGGATGGCCCAGGCGCCGGGGGCGATGGCATACCCCTCGGTGAGCGAGACGCTGGAGGGGAAGCCGCGCAGACGCAGAAAGCTGCTGCTGGGGAGCGAGCCAGCCGGGTTGACCTTGATGGGGAGTGGCACCTGCGAGGCCGGCCGGGCCTGGATCGTGGGCGGGACGCTGATCTCGGGCCGCTGCGCGGCAGATCGGTGCGCGGCGCCGCCCACCAGCGCCACGCCGAGGGCAAATGCGACCGCCCCTGCCCATCCTCTCCGCCGCGCCGGCTTGAGCCGAGGTTGCGCGACGTTCGCGAGGGCATGGCCGCCTGCCCTGTCGCGTGCGTGCGCGTGGTTCGGAGTCAATGGCCTGTCTCCCCCCGGTGCGCCCTTCCCTGAACCGTTGCTCAAGCCTTGGGCGAGCCCCTAACGCTTCTGCTTCTTGCTCCACTCAAGGAACTGCTGGAACAGTTTCTCCTGATCCGCGGCGTCCGAGCCGCGGCCCCCCTTCGGGCGAGCGAGTGCCGTCTCGACCGACGACGACGGGGCCGCCTTGGCCACCGCCATCTGCTTCAGCTTGTCCTCCGCCGCGGGATAGCGGATCCAGCCGGGGACCTTGGCCGAGAGGTTCACGCTCTTCCACTTGGGATGGTAGGGCGGAACGTGGAACCTCTCGAACAGGTCGAAGTAGCGCTCGATGAAGCGCTGCACGCGGCGATAGCGGTCGCTCTCGCGCGGCCAGTTGTACACGGCGAGCAGCGTCTGAATGCCCAGCGTCTCGACCTTCTCGCCCGCCTTGAGGAAGCCCGGATAGTCCTCCGACGTGAGCGTGGCGGGGATGTAGTACTCGTCGAACCGCTCGATCGGAATCGGCAGGAACTTGAAGCCGCCGTCGTTCTTGAAGTCCTTCAGGAGGCTGAGAGGCTTGGCGCCGTTGTTGACAATGCCCACGATCTCGCCGGTGCGCATCTTCTCGAGCGCGATGGCGTTGTTCATGTGGATGATCTTCGGCTTAACTCCGAGCTGCCGGAACACGATCGGTCCCGTGGTGGAGTTGCCGGCGCCTTTGGGGCCGACGCTCACCGGCTTGCCGTCCAGATCCTGGATCGAGTTGATCTCCGGGCGCACAACCAGATGCACCTCCGAGATCGCCATCTCGGAGATGAAATTGATGCGCCTCTCGATATTGGGGATGCGCTCGGTATGCTTGTAGTGGTCGAGAACGTCGGAGTTGGTGATCGCGATATCCACGCCCTTCAGGTACAGGAGGTCCTTGACATTGCCGGTGGCGCCGCCGGTGATGATCGGGAGAACGCGGAGCTGCTCGGGGTCGTTGACGTTTTGGGCGATCTCGGACGCAAAGCGGATGAAGGTGCCGGTGGGCAAGCCGCCCGCGAGGCCGACCGTCCAGTTGTTGATCTGAGAGACCTTCGAGGTCTCGCCCGTCTCGGCGGAGGTGGGCGCGCGCAACAGCCTGCGCTTCTCCTGTGCGTCTGCCGTCTGGGACAGTGCCATGCCAACGAGCAGTACAGAGGCGAAAAACGCTGACGCCTCCCCCAACCTGATGCGCATCGTCGGTTCCCCTGGTTACGGTGTGCTCTGTTCGCGCAAGTCCGCAACTTGCGCACAACGCCCGGTCGCCGCCGACGGTGGCAGCGCTGCTTGGAAGCACAAGAGTGCCCTAGCAGGCATGTCGTCCAGGTCCAGGGGCGGTTTTGCGGCGATAGTTGGGAATTATTCGGGCAACGCCGCTTTGTTGCCAAAGCGATAGCTCTGTTGGCGCTTCCCTTGCCGCAGCCGCCCCGTTCCGACCCCCGTCAGCACGCAGCGCGGCCAAGCTATCACACGCAATAGAGTCCGCAATGTGAAAATGGCCTGACTTTTGTGCGATGCCGCGTCGCTCCCGGACCGGTCCAATCTGGCCCAAACGTGATGCAAGCCGCCGCCGGGCTGTCACCCGGGTCGTGACGCCGCCGCATGCCCGGCTGGTGGCGCCACACCGTCGCTGGTAGGGTCCCGTCGATTCCGCGCAACAAGGGGGATTGATGACGCGCAACCGGCCGCTGCCACAGCCCGCGACGCCCGGGCGTCGATCGCTCAGCCTGGCCGGCGCTGCGCTTGCCTTGGCCCTGGCCGCCGCCGGTGCCGGCGGCGTCGGCCTCGTGATGCCCGTGGCCGCTGAGCCCACGGCGACGGCAGAGGAGAAGGCGCAGGCGCGGGTCGCGTACGACAAGGCCTTGCGCGCCTTCAAGGCGGTGCTCGCCGAGCGGCGGGCGCAGATCGAGGCGGGCCAGAGGCTGCCCGAACGGCCGGGGCAGGCGCTCTATCTGGCCCGGCTTGCCGTGATGAGCACCTACAAGGACCTCACCGACGTGGTGCCGTCGCGCATCGGGCGCGGCAACAAATTCGGCATTCCGCCGGCGTATTTCGACGCCGCCAACGAGCCGCTGATCGAGGAGTACACCGCGCTCTTCGCCGTCATGCAGGCCCCGCCGGAGGGCGCGCAGACCTCCAGGACGCCCTTCAAGGACGTGGCCGACCTCGCCCGCGCGATTGCGCGCGCCAAGGGGCTGGATGCCGCGACGGTGGATGCGGCGGGCCGCATCGCGCTGGGCATCTTCTTCGCCGAGACCAACGGCAACCAGAACATCGGCAACGCACGCTCCGACAAGTACAAGGGCAGCTGGCAGACGGGCGTCGCGGAGAATGCCAAGGGGCGGGCGGCGTGGGCGGCGCTGCGGCCCAAGATCGCCGCGCTCGATCCCGAGGTGGCCGCACGCGACGCCAAGGAGACGGCGCGCGTCGGCGACGGCGACCAGCGGTTCAACCACTGGGCCGCGGTGCGCAACGGGCTGATGAACGCCCAGGCCGCCCTGTTCGCCCAGATTCCGGCGATCGTGCGCATGCTGCCCAACCCGATCGACCAGATGAAGCTGTTCCAGCTCATCCAGATCATCCCCTCGCCCACGCGCGCCGCGATTCGGTCGGGTCGCTTCGAGGCCTATACGATCTCGGACCCGAGGATCATGGGATACCTGCGCAACAACTCCATCTTCACCTTCGGCAAGGCGGACCGGGCGAGGACCTCCGCGACCTTTCGCGAGATCCTCGACGCCATGTGGCTCTTCACCGACAAGTTCGAGCGGGCGCGGGCCGTGTATGCGGAGATCAAGGCGCAGGAGAAGCTACCGACGCGGTGACGGCGTAAGCATCGCAACGGGAGCGGGTCATGATGGACCGCCGGCACCGCCGCCCGGTTGCCAGGAGAAGCACGTTGCGCGGAGAGGCATCGTATGTTAGCTGATGTTAGGATTGTCGGCTGGGCTCAATCCCATATGGGCCGTTGTGCCGATATTGCAGCGCCGCATCGGTCAGTCGCACCGGTGCCTTATTGATTGAGGGTCGGGAGGATCAGATGGGTAAGGGAGTTGGCATTGCGGCATTGATTGTGGTGATTTTGGCCATGTTCGTGCCGATCTTCGGGATTTTCGTGTCGGGAATAGCGATGCTGCTGGCGGTGATTGCCGCCCTGGGGGGCGATCGCGCGTTTGCGACCGCAACGCCCATTATTGGCGGACTCAACACGTTCTTCTTCAGTCCTTCGACGTGGATGATGATGGGTGGGCAGACGGACGCTGAGCGGACCACATTCGTGGCCGTGATCTTGCTGGCCATCGCTGCTCCCTTCATCGCGATGATCCTCAATGCCACAGGCAAGATCGGGGTCAGGCCATAAAAGGCGCACCACGGGGCGGGGCTGCGATCAATCCCCGACCCACCGCTCCAGCAGCCTGAGCCCCACGAAGCCGCCGGCGACGATGGCGGCGAAGGTGACGAGCGAGCCGAGCGCCAGCGTTGATACGCCGGTGACCGCCTGCCCGACGGTGCAGCCGAGCGCCATCACGCCACCGACGCCCATCAGCGCCGCGCCGATGAGGTTGCGGACGGTATCGCCGGCATCGGCGAAGGTGGCGAGACGGAACCGGCCCACCGCCGTCGCCGCCACAAAGGCGCCGAGGAGCGCCCCGAGGACGCTCGCCACGCCGAACCCCGGCATCGGCGTTGCCGTATAGAGCGACAGCCATTGCAGCGTGTCGCCCACCGGGCGGATGTAGGTGAGGGAGACGGGCGCCGTGGGTCGCGCCGCCATCTCGTCGTAGGCGAGCCCGCTCAGCGCCCAGCCGGCCACCACCAGCAGGCCCACCGCGACACCCGAGACGACATGGATCGGCGAGCGGCGGAACTTGCCGTCGGCGAAGCACCAGGCGAGCGCCGCAACAGCCAGGCCGGCGGCGGCAGCGGGCTTCGCCCATCCCGACGCAACACCCGCATATGCTGCGAGGAGGTCGCCCAGCCCCTGGCTTGGCGCCGCCCCGAGCCGGACGCCCGTCGAGCCCTCCAGCGCCACACGGGCCGGCGCCAGCACGCCGGCGATGGTCATGAAGGCGACGAGACCGAGCACCATCAGCGTCAGAAGCGCGCGCAGATCGCCACCGCCGGCGCGGGCCAGGTTGCGGCTCGGGCAGCCGCCGGCCAGCACCATGCCGACGCCGAAGATCAGCCCCCCGGCGATATGGCCCAGCCAGTTGAACGTGGGCGCGAGGTACATCGAGCGCCTGAGGTCGACGATGCCGGCGGCATCGAGCAGCGTGGCCCCGATCAGGGCGGTGGCCGCCGCCAGCACCCAGGCCCGGAAGCGCCGGTAGTCGCCGAAGTTGTGGATATCGGCGAGCGAGCCCATGGCGCAGTAGTTGGTGCGGTAGATCGTGAGCCCGAACAGGAATCCGATCAGCAGTCCGCCGAGCGCCAGCACTAGCGGGGCGTTCTGGAATATCGCGTCGCGAAGGAGGGGCATGGGCGCACTGTCGGCTGAGTGGTACGGCCTTGCCTCTTAAGGGCCAAGGATCGTCGCGTACAGCGCGGAATGGATGTCCCTTGCCCGCATGATCCTTGCAACGTCTCGCCATGCACAGGCGTCATCGCACATCCGCGCTTTGCGGCTTGGCGGGAGCTCGAGCCTGAGTATGCATTCCCCAGTAGTGCGTTCCGATTCGCCAAAAATGGGAACGCCCTTTGCAG
>JBAPMW010000599.1:0-6834 GCA_049278815.1 Hyphomicrobiaceae bacterium | reverse complement strand
GTGCAGCTCCAGCTGCAGGCGCAGGCCCCGCGCCCACAGGCGCTCGAACGCCTGCATCAGCTCCCGCACGCCGCCGCCCTCGCCCGCTGCACCCACGCAGGCCGCAACGGGCAGCTCGCCCGGCGCCGGCGGCAGCACCGGGTAGACGTCGGGGTCGATGCCCGGCCCACCCACTACGGCAAAGCGCGGCCCCGGCTCGATGCCCAGCGCCCGCAGCTCGGCGAGATCCTCGTCGCACCCGACCAGCAGGAACGAGCCCGGCCGGCGCAGAAGCGACGCCAGCAGACGCACCGCGACCTTGCGGTAAGGCCAGGCCATGCCGCCCGCCTGCGCCCCCAGCGCCCCGAGGTCCGGCAGATGCACCAGCACGCCGCCGGGCGTTGGCACCAGCTGCAGCGCCAGAGCGGCGAGCGCGGCGGGCTTGAGGCCGACGGCGTGCAGCATGTCGGGGCGCTCCGCCTCGATCATGCGCGCCACCTTCCAGGCCTCGGCCGACTTGGAGAGCGGGTTGTGCCACGGCGCCCCGCCGTCGATCTCGACGAGCCCCACATCGGGGGCATCGAGGGCGGCATCGAGCCCGTTGGCGCCGGCGCCCGGTCCGATGGCCAGCACGACCTCGCGCGCCAGCCCTGCGCACAACACATCGAGCAGCACGCGACAGTGCGCCACCGCCTCCCGATCCGCGCCGGAAAAAACCACAACCTTTCCGATCAGCGTATCGGCGGAAGATGCCGACGCATCCCCGGCATCGGAGCTGGCCGTGTACGTCATACGCTGGTAGGCATCCGAGAAGATCCTGGATTCAGCTTACGCGCGACGCGCCGCGACCGGAAGAGCCGGCGTGTCTGCATCCACAGCTGGGATGGTGCAGGCTGAGGCGATCCATCCATCGTTCGGTGGACGCGGGCGTCTGTCTGGAGGTCTAATGTCGCCGTGAATCAGCAGTCTGAGCCTATGTGGAGCCGGCATATGGCATTGGGTACAGGGCCGACGCTCGCCGCACCGCATGATGACACACGCCTCTACATTGCGATCCGGGTCGCGCGCCTGTGCATCATTTTGACCATCCGGGAGTGGCATTCGGGCTTGATCCCAGCAGGGACAGCAGACTGGTCTTAACACTTTGATTTGGGGGACAATCCCATGCTCGTATCGCGCAGAAAATTTGTGACCGGAGTGGTCGGAGCTGCGGCCAGCGCCGCGACGCCATCGCACCCCGTCTTGGCGCAAGGTGCGCAAGAGCCAGGTACGGCGGCAATCCGCATCGACCCTCGGCCCACGGTCGCCGCTCCCGACGACGATCCCTACCTCTGGCTGGAGGAGATCGATGGCGAGCGGGCTCTGGCGTGGGTGGAAGCGCGCACCGGCGCCACGCTGACCAGATTCGGCAATGCCCGCTTCGCCGCCGATCGCGATGCGCTCACAGCGATCCTCGACCGTCCTGACCGCATTCCTGGCGTCGCACGACTTGGCCCGCATCTGCACAATTTCTGGGTGGATGCCGCAAACCCGCGCGGCCTGTGGCGCAGAACCACTCTCGCAAGCTACCGCTCGGAGCAGCCGGCCTGGGAGACCATCCTCGATCTCGACGCGGTGGCAGCGGCCGAAGGCGAGGACTGGGTCTGGAAGGGAGGATCGACCCTGCACGGGACGCACGATCGCGCGATCGTAAGCCTGTCGCGCGGCGGCGGCGACGCGGTGGTGCTGCGCGAGTTCGATCTTGTGGCCAAGGCCTTCGTGGAGGGTGGGTTCTCGTTGCCCGAGGCCAAGGGGGGCGCAACCTGGCTCGACCGGGACACCCTGCTGCTCTCGAGCGCCTTCGGCAGCGGCATGGCCACCGCGTCCGGCTACGCGCGCACCGTACGCCTGTGGCGCCGCGGAACCGGTATCGAGACGGCGCCCGTGCTGTTCGAGGTGGCGCCGCAGAGCGTCATGGCAACAGCTAGCGTCGACCGCACCCAAGGCGGCGAGACGATCTGGTTTGTCGAGCAGCTCACATTCCTCGACGCCGTGGCCTGGATGGGCGACCGGACCGGTCCGAAGGTGAAGCTCGATCGGCCGAACGATGCCGGCATGAGCACCTACCGGGGGTGGCTGATGGTGAGCCCTCGCACGGCGTGGAGCGTCGGCGGCGCGACCTTTGCATCGGATACGCTGCTCGCCATGCCGCTGGCGCGCTTCCTCGCCGGCGAGCGCGATTTCACCGTCCTGTTCGAGCCGACCGAGCGCCGTACGCTGGCCGGATACTTCTGGTGCGACGGACGGCTGGTGCTCTCGGTCCTCGACGAGCTGCAGCCGCTGTTCGAGGTGCTGACGCCGTCGTCGAGCGGCTGGGAGCGCGCGAGCCTGCCGGGGCTGCCCACGGTCGGGATCGTCAGCGTGGCGCCCCTCGACGCCGACGAGATGGAGAGCAACGGAGATCTCCTGGCTGCGGTGCAGGACCCGATCACGCCCCCCACTCTCATGCTCATCGAGCGCGACCAGCCCCCCACCATCCTCAAGCGTGCGCCGGCCACCTTCACGGCCGAGGGCCTGGTGGTGACGCGCCACGAGGCGCGATCGATCGACGGGGAGCGCATCCCCTACGTCCAGGTCGGCCCCGCCAAGGAGACGGGCGATGCCCCGGTGCACATGACGGGCTATGGTGGCTTCGGAGTGGCGATGCTTCCCAGCTATTCCGCGTCGGTCGGCAAGCTGTGGCTGGAGCGCGGCGGCACCAGCGTCACCGCCAACATTCGCGGCGGCGGCGAGTTCGGCACACGCTGGCACGAGGCGGGCCGGAGGGAGGGCAAGCGGCTGTCGCACGACGACTTCGCCGCCGTCGCCGCCGACCTGGTCCGGCGCGGCGTGACGCGGCCGGGCCGCATCGCGGCGGAGGGCGGCTCGAACGGCGGCATCCTGATCACCAATATGCTGGTGCGCTACCCGGAGCGCTTCGGCGCATTGTTCTGCACCGTCCCGCTGATCGACATGCGTCGCTACAGCAGGCTGCTCGCCGGCGCCAGCTGGATCTCGGAGTACGGCGACCCCGACAAGCCGGAGGATTGGGCGTTCCTGCGGACGTTCTCCGCCTATCATCTCGCCGAGCCGGGTCGCACCTACCCGCCGATCTTGATCGCCACCTCGCGCAAGGACGACCGGGTCCATCCCGGCCATGCCCGCAAGATGGCGGCCAAGCTGCAAGCCTTGGGCTACGAGGCGTATCTCTACGAGCCGGCGGCCGGTGGCCATGGCTACGGCAACGACAACAAGGAGATCGCGGCCTTCACCGCGCTCGGCTACTCGTTCCTGATGGAGAAGATCGGCTTTCCTGCGGAGATGCCGACAACAGCCTCGCGCTGACGGCTGCAAAGCGTTCACGAAAAAGCAACGGCCGACACAATGGTCGGCCTATTGAGTCAAAACCAAGTTGTGCTTTGCGCCCCTCCGCTTGGGCAGATGGCCCGGCTCTGCGACTCGGCCCCGGGGGGCTGGGGGGCTGAGTGTTCCGAAGCCTCACCGCGAGCCGGGCCGAGAGGCAACAAGACTAACGTCGCAACCCATTGCGGCGTCACAACGGCCGGTCCGCGACGCCTTTTTGGCCGAAACGAGGAGATTTCGGCATTGTCGGACGGGACAGTCTCGGGCGCGAACGGGCGGCCTGCCCGGTGCCCGGAGCGGCGGAGGCGGGCCGGCCGCGATCGTCCACGCGAAGTGAGGAGACGGCCACAAACCGATGACAGCCATCTAGAATCCCGGGCTCACAGGCCACCGCCGCCGGTTTGACGACACCGCGCTCCATCTGCCTCCGCGGCAGGGAGCGGGGGCTCTACGATTTATGGCAAGGGTGTGAAGGCAGCACACCACATCCCGCCCTTTCGACGGGTCGCACGGCTGGCAACCGGCTCAGCGGCTCCGGCGATGCGGCCGCATCAGGATCAGACGCTTGGCCGCCCCTCGCACGTGGCCGGCTCGCCCCGACGCCAAGCGCGGGCCACCCACTGGCCCATCGGTCCCGGCCCCGCGTCCTTCTCGTCGTCACGCCGGCGCAGATCGGCGACGTAGAACTCGAAGCAGTTGGCGGAAGCCTGCACCGCGGTGAAGCAGCCCCCGTTCAGTCCCTGCCCGGGGTCATAGAACGTGCAGAACACACGGCCACGGAAGAACCAGTGGCCGGCGCCGGCGCGCTTGGTGCTCTCCTTGTAGTCGAGGCGACCGCCGGAATCGTAGGTCTCGGTCCACTCCACGCCGTCCACGTAGTGGCCGTCAAGGGTCCTGCCGATGAACGCGGCGTGCATGGCGGCCTCGGTCATCCAGCCGCGGTCGACACTGGCCGCCGGCATGGCCAGGACGCAGGCCAGCGTTGCCAGGGCAGCCAACCGGGCCGGATGCCTCATGCCAATCTCCACCAACAAGCTCCACCGGATGCGACGACTATGCCACGGACCTGCCTGAGCCGCCATCGTGGAACCGGGCGGGAAGGCGCGATCCGGAGCGGAAGGTGCATGGACAGCCGGCGCGTGCGCAGGTAAAAGCGCGCCCGTCAGAGAGTGCTGCAGCGCAATATTCGGAAAAGTCACCCAAGGCCCAACCATGAGCTACAACGTCGCCGTCGTCGGCGCCACCGGCAATGTCGGCCGGGAGATGCTGGAGATCCTTGCCGAGCGCCAATTCCCTGTCAACGAGGTGCACGCCTTGGCGTCGCGCCGCTCCGTGGGCATAGAGGCCTCGTTCGGGGAGAAGACGCTTAAGTGCAAGGACCTGGAGACGTTCGACTTCTCGAAGGTGCAGTTCTGCCTGATGTCAGCCGGCGGCTCCGTCTCGAAGGAGTGGTCGCCGCGCATCGCCGCCAAGGGCTGCGTGGTGATCGATAACTCCTCCGCCTGGCGCTACGACCAGGATGTGCCGCTGATCGTGCCGGAGGTGAACGCGGACGCGATTGCGAGCTACACCAGGAAGAACATCATCGCCAATCCCAACTGCTCCACGGCGCAGTTGGTGGTCGCGCTGAAGCCGCTGCACGATCGCGCCACCATCAAGCGCGTGGTGGTGGCCACCTACCAGTCCGTCTCCGGCGCCGGCAAGGACGCCATGGACGAATTGTGGACGCGCACCAAGGACAAATATGTGCCGGGCAACGAGGACCGAGAGCCCAGCAAATTCCCCAAGGAGATCGCCTTCAACGTCATCCCGCACATCGACGTGTTCATGGAGGACGGGAGCACGAGGGAGGAATGGAAGATGGTGGCCGAGACCAAGAAGATCCTCGACCCCAGGATCAAGGTGACGGCCACCTGCGTGCGCGTGCCCGTGTTCGTGGGCCACTGCGAGGCGGTCAACATCGAGCTGGAGCAGCCGCTCACGGCCGAGGAGGCGCGCGCCATCCTGCGCGAGGCGCCGGGCTGCCTGGTGATCGACAAGCGCGAGCCCGGCGGCTACGTCACACCCATGGAGGCCGTGGGCGAGGACGCCACCTACATCAGCCGTATCCGCGAGGACATCACGGTGGAGAACGGCCTCAACATCTGGGTGGTCTCCGACAACCTGCGCAAAGGCGCCGCCCTCAACGCCGTGCAGATCGCCGAGCTGCTGATCAACCGCAAGCTGCTGAAGCAGGCAGCGTAGCGGCGTAGCGGCATAAGGGCGTAGGGCGGGTTAGCGCGTAGCGCGTAACCCGCCATTTCGCAATCTGCCATTGGCGACGCAAGGCGGGTTACGGGCTAGCGCCCTAATCCTAACCCGCCCTACGCTTTGCGCCTGTTCCAACAAAAGTCTCACGCAGGCGGCGTCACTTTGGTGTCGTGATATCTCACGACGACAGAGCAAAAGATGCAGGTGAGCAAGACCTTCGACACCGCGAATGCAAGGAAAAGAAAGTCGCTCGTCGGCTGACGATCCGGCAAGACGACGATGAACGCAACATGGCGCCAGACGGCAAAGAGCCCATAGGCGACAAGAATCCAGAATAGCCACCTGTAGTCCTTGGGGTGCGCGATTGCCTTGGCTCCCACGCCCAACGCGATGAAGCCCAGAAGCCCCAGCGCGCCCGCCATCACGAACTCAAGGTGCACACCGTAATGAGATTTCTGCGCGGGCACGGTCAGGATGCCGAGGAGAACGAGAGCATAGACCTGCAGGCGCTGCGAGCTCAGAAACCTGTCCGACACCTTGCCCTCCCGCGCCAGCAAGGCACCTACGAACACCATCAGGAACGAAGCCATGTCCGCTGCGACGTCATGGAGCCTGAAGGGGTCGCGACCGGACGCGGCTTGAGGGGCGGTCGCGCCTTGAAGACCAGGTGCGCCCCGAGGATAGGGCGGGTCATTGTAGGCGGATGCAGCAAGTGCCCAACTCGCAGCAAAAAGGGCCAGGACCGTGAACAGACGCGGATTGCCGCCCTTGCCGCTGACATCCTTTACGAAGAAGAGGCTTACCAGCAGGAAGCATCCAAGCGCGACGAGGTAGCCGATCCAGAGCTTGGTTCCGAGGTCAAGGTATTGGCCAAAAGTGAGCCACTTGAGCAACCCTCCCACAAACCACAAAAAATCCATCGTCGCCCCCTGCTCAACACTGCCATCGCGGCAGTGCGCGAACGGAGCTTACCAAGGGAGGAGGGGGCGATTCAATGTCGATCCTTGTGCGGCGGGTGCCGCGCTCGGCGGTGCAAAGGCATCGGCGCAGCATCGGGCCGCGGGCGTGTCAGGTCTACCTCACCATCAAGAACGGCTTCACGCTGGACTTCCTCGGGCTGCTGCTGGGAAGCATCCCCGTCTGACGGGCTGCGGGCTGCGCCGTTGCTCAGGGCGCGCATGGCGTATGCAGGCCGCACGATTGACAGATCTCCTGGGCATCCCG
>JBAPMW010000598.1:0-2075 GCA_049278815.1 Hyphomicrobiaceae bacterium | reverse complement strand
CCATCCCGTGCAGGCGCGTGTGGCCCAGTCACTTCTTGCATCAAGCTTAAAGTGAGTCGGGTGACGATCTCCTTCTGTTTCGGATCGCTCTCCGCAATGAGAAGCGCCAAGGCAACGAGCGTACCCTCCTCAAGAAGTGGATGGCTGTTCTTCTCCAAGTAGTGGAGGAAGAGAAGGCTGCCGATCCTCTTGTTGCCGTCAAAGAACGGATGGTTCTTGATCACGAAGTAGAGCAGGTGCGCCGCTCTAGATTGGACGTTGGGGTACACTGGAGTGCCACCCCATGTCTGCTCAAGGTTGGCAAGAATGCTCGACAGCCCGTCACCACGTTCCTTGCCGAACAAATCTGTGGCCTGCCCCTTTTGAGTGAGCGATCTCTTGAACCCATCAATGATGTTGGTAGCTTGGCGGTAGGTAAGCCTTGCCATCCGCTTCGATGGCTCCACAGGCGGCGGCGGTAACTTCTTTTCGTCGTATTGCAGTAGAAGGTACCAAGAGCGCGCGTATCTCTCTATGAGACCAAGTATTGACGATGTCTCTTCTTGATTGTATGTGGCTGCGTCGCGGGCCAAGTGCTCAATGTTCTTTATTCCTCCAAGAACATGCGACGCTTTTTCGACACGCCTTCTGTAATCACTGATCAGTCGTTCCTTTATAACTCTTGTCGCCCACTGCCGAAATTCAACGCCACGCTTAGACTTTACGCGATATCCTACAGAAATGATAACATCAAGACTGTAGGTGGGTTCTGGATGCCCGCGGCCAATTACAGGCAGAATCTGCCTGTAATTTCCCTCATCCGCCAGCTCGCGCTGGTCGAACACGCTCCGGACGTGCCTTCGGATGACGGACACGTCGCGACCGAAGAGCTTCGCCATCTGCTCTGTTGTTAACCATACGGTTTCACCTCCAACCCGGACGTCAATTTCGGGCCCGTCGTTGGAGGCGATGAAGACAGTCTGATCTTCAAAGGGGACCATGTGCTTCGCCATCAGAGCATGCTGTCACACAGTCCATCGTTGACATGCCGTTGCAAGTGCTCTTTCCACTGCTGATCCTGGTCGGGTTGGAACGGGCGGCCTGCCCGCTCGGCGCCGCAACGCCAGCCGGTCACCCCCGCTCCGCTTCGATCCGCCGCACCAGGAAATCCTGCGCCGTCGCGGCCGTCACATCGCGCGAGACGAACGCGGCGCCGATGCCGCGGACCAGGATGAAGGTGAGCTTGCCGTCGCGCACCTTCTTGTCTTGACCCATGATGGCGGTGAGGGTGGCGGCGTCGGGCCCCCCCTGAGCATCCCGCGTGCCCGGTACGTCGGCGATGCGGGTGGGCAGGCCGGCGTCGGCGAGATGGCGGACGACACGCTGAACGCTCGCCTCGTCCACCAGGCCCAGCTCGCGGCTCAGCTCGAAGGCGACGCAGATGCCGATGGCCACGGCCTCGCCGTGCAGCAGACGATCCGAATAGCCGGCCCAGGCCTCCAGGGCGTGGCCGAAGGTGTGGCCCAGGTTCAGCAGCATGCGGTCGCCGGTCTCGGTCTCGTCGCGGGCGACGATGCCGGCCTTGCCCTGCACGCTGACGGCGACGGCATGGGTGAGGGCGCCGGGCTCCTGCGCCAGCACGGCCCGGCCGTTGCGCTCCAGCCAGGCAAAGAACGCCGCATCGCCGAGCAGGCCGTACTTGG
Organism: Hyphomicrobiaceae bacterium; assembly: GCA_049278815.1. Lineage (GTDB taxonomy): Bacteria > Pseudomonadota > Alphaproteobacteria > Rhizobiales > Hyphomicrobiaceae > AWTP1-13. Next base: position 393 of record JBAPMW010000598.1, on the reverse strand, counting down.
CGGCCTCGACGTAGCCCGCGCGCAGCTCGCGCGGCGGCAGCGTCGCCAGCGCGCCGGTATCCGCCAGCACCAGGCTCGGCTGGTGGAAGGTCCCGACCAGGTTCTTGCCCTGGGGCGTGTTGATGCCGGTCTTGCCGCCCACCGAGGAATCTACCTGGGCCAGCAGGGTGGTGGGCACCTGCACGACGCGCACCCCGCGGCGCACCAGGCTGGCCGCCAGCCCGGTGAGATCGCCGATCACGCCGCCGCCCAACGCGACAACGAGACCGCCGCGCTCCAGCCCCATCTCCAGGAGGCGCTCGCACAGGCGGGCGAGCACGGGGAAGCTCTTGGTCCGCTCGCCGGGCGCCAGCACCTCGGTGCCCAGATGCCTCCCCAGGGCGGCGAGCCCGC
>JBAPMW010000597.1:0-1683 GCA_049278815.1 Hyphomicrobiaceae bacterium | reverse complement strand
TGGAAGGCTCAGGCCGCGATTGCCCTGTGCGCGATGCTTATGATGGGCGCAGGGTTGCAGGCACTTGTGAAACTCGTTGTGCCGTAGCGGGAGCGGTCCATCATGACGGCCTTTAAGTGATTGATTTCATTTGTGTTGCTGGTATGGCGAGTAATATTTATGCGTGGAAATAGTAACTTTCCTCGTGTATACTTCCCAGATGGCGGAAATATCTAACGAGCTTATATATGAAGTGCTTAAGTCAGTCCAGGCCCAGGTAGCGATCATCCGGGAGGATGTCGGCACGATCAAGGCGCGCATGACCTCACTGGATCACCGTCTTGGAATAATACACACGGATATGGCTGTGTTCTCCGAGCGCATGGATCGGATCGAAAGCCGTCTGGAACGCGTCGAAACGCGCCTGAACTTGACCGACGCCTAACTCTCGCCCGTGTCGGATCGCGCGGTCTCCGCCACGGGTTCGGTGTCGGAAGGTTGCAAGCCTGCGTGCCGCTCAATTTGGTCCAAAGCTGGGTGGGCCAGCGTGTCGTACCGGTCATACTCCATGCCGTTGTAGACGGGCACGTCGTAGCTCTGGCGCTCCTTGAACTGTCGGTAACCGAAGGCGATGCAGCTGGGGGAGGACGCTTCCGAGTTCGTGGGTGTTCTCGATGTTGATGGCGTGCACCACGGCGCGTCCCCTTCTGGCGGCCTATTCGGGTACGCGAGGTGGGGGGCCGCTGAATAGCTACGGGGTTCTCGTAGGAGTGCGGGCGTCTTGTGCCGGGCGGGGTTATTTGGGGCCTCCCTTGAAATCGAGCACGCTCCGGATGCGTTCCTTGAGTGGATGAGGAAGAATGCCGAGCTCGCTCCCGACGATATCGAGAATGGTCGGAGCCTTAGGGCGTACGGGACCCAGTAGCCTGTCGTGCTCCTCGATGCGCCGGAGGGTGCCGTCGAAGAGGTCCTGGGAGGCAAGGTCCCGGGCCTCGGTCACATCGGGGCCGGTGTCGGTTTTGAACAAGGTATTGGTGATGACGATCGTGCGCGCCGCGTTCACGAAGCCGTGGATGACGGCCCCGCTCCCCCCGGCCTCGACGATCCGGGAGATAAGCCCCGCCGGGCTGTCAAAGGCGCCGGGTTTTCCTTCCATGGATGCCGCCCGGGCACCGAGGTGGACGGCGTAGGCGTGGTCGTGAAGTGACGCATAGTGCCTTACGAGGAAGGAAGCGGCCAGCTGCTCGATGGCGGGCATCCCGTGCGCGGCGGAGAGAGCCATCGTCTCGACGCGAAAGGATTGGCCATAGACACCCATGAGGAATCTGGCCGCCGCCGCGAGTTCTTCCCAATTCCGTGGATCGAGAGAACGAAAATCCTGAAGCATTCGACTCGACATCGGCGGGATGCTCCTCCTTAAACGAATGAACGGCAAGTCACTCGGAGGAGGTGAATACGCCCGCATGAACGCGCGGAGCCGAAAGATGGGGGTGCGGGTGCTCTGCCAGACAGTTGCCGGAACGCGGAATAGGGACGGCCTCTGGAACTGGCCGTCAGCGGCCGGGCGGCGTTGATCGTTTCCAGCGATGCCGACCTGCTGGCCCTTCACCCTTTCCGGGAAATGCCTATCATTGCGCCGGCTCTGTTCGTGCAAGCAGGGGCGCGGGCGGAGTTGCGAGAGCGCGACGAACCATTGCGCGGGGG
>JBAPMW010000596.1:0-2313 GCA_049278815.1 Hyphomicrobiaceae bacterium | reverse complement strand
ATCCAGGCTGACGCCGGGAACGTTGAGACTGCTGTCCCGAGGAACATGGATGCGATCGGGGCTGTCGCCAATTCCGGCCTTGTCGCAATCTGGCTGCTTGCCAAGCCTCCCACGGTCATGACCAGGGGAATCGCATATGACTTAAGCTGATGGCGCTTGCAAAGTCGCGAATCGTGGATTCTTGAGGGGACTCCGCACTTGGGGGTCCCACCATGCAGCTCTTCATCGAAGCATTCGAGAGCGTGCCCGATCCGCGCGCCGAGAACACGCGGCACGACCTCGTCGAGCTCCTCATCGTCGCCTTCATCGCGGTGCTGTGCGGGCGCGGAGCTGCTCGGAGATGGGCGAGTTCGGCCGCGAGAAGATCAAGCTCCTCAAGCGTTTCCTGAAGCTCAAGCATGGCATCCCGTCGCACGACACGTTTCTCGACCGTGCTGCGCATGCTGGACCCGAAGGCGCTCGATGCCGCGTTCAGCCGGATCACGGCGGGACTTGTCGCCGCGCTGGCCAAAGGCGGTGTGATCGCCATCGACGGCAAGTCGCTGAAGGGGGCCTACGACAAGGGCGAGAAAAGCTCGCCCAGAATGATGGTCTCGGCCTATGCGGCGGGCCTCAGGCTGACGCTCGCCACGGTCGCGGCCAAAGACCGCAACGAGGTCGATGCCGGGCTCGAGGTGCTGGGGCTGATCGACCTCAAAAGCAAGATCGTCACCGGCGATGCGCTGCACTGCAATCGCCGGACGGTCGCGACCATCATTGGCAAGGGCGGCGACTACTGCATCGCGCTCAAGGGCAACCAGGAGTCGCTGCTGTCGGACGCGCGCTCCTGCCTGGCGGCGGCGGACAGGCCGGGCACAGGGGCCGAAGGCAGGCAAGAGGCCGCCGCCGACGGCCAAGACCGACACGATCGCGCACGGCCGCATCGAGATGCGCATCGGCGTCGTCGTGGAGGCGAAGGGCCTTGCCGAGCGCCATGACTTCCCGGGCTTGAAAGCGTTCGGCCGCATCACGGCGACGCGCACCATCGACGGCAAGACCACGACCGACGTGCGCATCTTCGCGCTGTCGAGGAAGCTCTCGCCTGAAAAGCTCCTGGAGACCGCGCGAGCCCACTGGCAGATCGAGAACGCGCTCCACTGGCAGCTCGACGTGTCGTTCGGCGAGGACGCCCAGCGCAACCGCAAGGACAACGGCCCCGCCAACATCGCCGTGCTCCGCCGCCGCGCTCTCGACGTCGCCCGCCTCGATCAGAGCAAGGGATCACTGACGATCAAGCTCAAGCGAGCCGGCTGGAACGACGAGTTCATGCTGAAGCCGCTCAGTCAAATGCGATAGCCCTGCATTGATCGGGGGAACGCTGGGTCTTTCAGGCTTGCTGTTGGGCGCCTACGCCGCGAACCGTTACGGCGTGCCTGAGCTAGCAGACCCATCGGACCACCTGGCTCATCTCGCTGTGGGTGTGCTGGGCTCTCTAGGCATGGTCGAATCGAGAGGTCGAATCTCGGCTACCGGCTTAGATTGTGGGCACATGCAAAAGTGCCGGCTGCGCCGATGCGGATGCGCTACCAAGTCCCGAAGGATTCTGCGGACTCCCTGGGCGCCAGGCCGCTATGCAGGACCGTCCGCCCGGTGGATTTGACGAAGGTCAATGCCTCACTTCCTAGCGGAGCTATGGGAAGAACTTTCGAGCCAGCTGATGGGCTCAACAGTTCCGAGCAGAGGTACGGAGATCCGCCATGATGTACGATTGGGGAACGGGTTGGGGAGGCGGCATGTTCTTCGGCCCGCTTTTCATGATCGCCCTTCTGGTGCTCGCGGTCGTCCTAATCGTGGCTTTGGTACGCTGGTTCAGTGGAGCCGGCGAGATGCCACGTGACGGCAGCCGCACGGCGCGACAGATACTTGATGAGCGTTTCGCCAAGGGCGAAATCGATCGCGAAGACTACGACGCACGCCGCAAAGCGCTTGGATCGTAGGGCCGGCCCTCCCGCACCTGCGCCTCTGCTACTGCAATGTGAGAAATAGGCGCCAGCTCTAACCGCTGATCTCTCCGCGTCGCATCGCCTGTGCGGACGGAGTATTCTCGCTCTGATTCGAAAAGCACCGGAGGCGCACATGGAAAGCAAAGCGCCAGGCGTTGCGCCGAATGCGCGAGACGTGTGGATGCGCGGCCTGTTCATGCTCGTCCTGATCATCGGCTTCGCCGTGGGCCAGTGGCTCTTGAACCTCCTCGCGCTTGTGCAATTCCTGTGGCTGCTGATTGCACGCGCACCCAATGAGTTCCTTGGCCGCTTCGGCAACTCTCTTGCCATC
>JBAPMW010000595.1:0-9970 GCA_049278815.1 Hyphomicrobiaceae bacterium | reverse complement strand
AGATGTCGGCGGCAGCTTGCTTGATCGCAAGGAGCTGAAACAGCCCGAGCGAGCCTTCGGGGTGGTCGAAGAAAAGATCGACGTCGGACTCCGGCCGGGCCTCATCTCGCGCAGTGGAGCCGAACAGGTAAAGACGCTCAACGCCAAGCCGCTTGAGGTCGGCCTGACGTGTCAGCAAGCGATGGATGGCCTCGTCTCGTCGCATAGCGCAAATATACTACAGCCTCAGGCCGTCAGCTTGCCTTTTTCTGCCATCGTGTACTACACCTCAATCGCCCCCCGCCGCCTCCCCGCCCCGCTTCGCCGCGATCGCCGCCTGCGCCGCAGCCAACCGCGCCACCGGCACGCGGAAGGCGGAGCACGAGACGTAGTCGAGGCCGGCCTCGTGGCAGAAGGCGACGGAGGCGGGGTCGCCGCCGTGCTCGCCGCAGATGCCGACCTTGAGGCCGGGGCGCGCCTTGCGGCCGCGCTCGGTGCCGATGCGCACGAGCTCGCCCACGCCCTCCCGGTCGATGGAGACGAACGGGTCGACCGGCAGGACCGCCCGCTCCGCGTAGTTGGCGAGGATCGGCGCGGCGTCGTCGCGGGAGAGGCCGAGGCAGGTCTGGGTGAGGTCGTTGGTGCCGAACGAGAAGAACTCGGCGCCCATCTCGCCCTCCGCGATCTCGCCGGCCCTGAGGCAGGCGCGCGGCAGCTCGATCATGGTGCCGACCTGATAGTCGAGCCTGGCGCCGGTCTCGGACTCCACGGCCTGGGCCGCCTTGACGATGGCAGCACGGACGAGGTCGAGCTCGGCCCGATAGGCAACGAGCGGGATCATCACCTCCGGCATCACCGGCTTGCCGGTCTTGCGGCCCGCGTCGATGGCCGCCTCGAAGATGGCGCGGGCCTGCATCTCGGCGATCTCGGGGTAGCGGATGGCGAGGCGGCAGCCGCGGAAGCCCAGCATCGGGTTGAACTCGGCGAGCTCGCTCACGCGCGCCTTCAGCTTGGCGAGGGGCAGCCCGAGCGCCTTGGCCACCGCCGCGGCCTCCCTCTCCTCATGCGGCAGGAACTCGTGCAGGGGCGGGTCGAGCAGGCGGATCGTCACCGGCAGACCGGCCATGATCTCGAACAGCGCCTCGAAGTCCGACCGCTGCATGGGCAGCATGCGGGCGAGCGCCCGGCGGCGCCCGGCCTCGTCGTCGGCGCAGATCATCTCGCGCATGGCGAGGATGCGGCTCTCCTCGAAGAACATGTGCTCGGTGCGGCAGAGCCCGATGCCCTCAGCGCCGAATGAGCGTGCCTGGGTGGCCTCGCGCGGGGTGTCGGCATTGGCCCGCACGCCGAGCCGGCGCGCCGTGTCGGCCCAGGCCATGATGGTGGCGAAGTCGCCCGACAGCTCGGGCTGACGCATCTCAACCCGGCCTTCCAGCACCTCGCCCCTGGTGCCGTCGATGGTGATGACATCGCGCTTGGCGAGCACCTTGCCCGCGACCGTCAGCGTTCCGGCCTGATGGTCGATGCGCAGCCCGCCGGCGCCGCACACGCACGGCCGCCCCATGCCGCGTGCCACCACCGCCGCGTGGCTGGTCATGCCGCCACGGGCGGTGAGGATGCCGGCCGCGGCGTGCATGCCGTGGATGTCCTCCGGGCTCGTCTCGGTGCGAACCAGGATCACGTTCCTGCCCTGCGCCTTGAGGGCCTCGGCCTCGTCGGCGTCGAACACGATCTCGCCGGAGGCCGCGCCGGGGGACGCCGGCAGGCCCATGGTCAGGACGCGCCGCTCCGCGTCGGGGGCGATGGTGGGGTGGAGGAGCTGGTCGAGGCGCGCGGCCTCGATGCGCATCACTGCCTCCTCCTCGTCGATCAGGCCCTCCGCGACGAGGTCGGCGGCGATCTTGAGGGCCGCCTTGACCGTGCGCTTGCCCGACCGCGTCTGCAGCATCCAGAGCTTGCCCTCCTGGACCGTGAACTCCACGTCCTGCATGTCGCGGTAGCGGCGCTCCAGCGTCTCGAACACGCGAGTGAGCTCGGCAAAGGTCTCGGGCATCAGGGTCTCGAACGAGGCCAGCTCCTCGCCCGCCTCCTTGCGGGCGGCCTCGGTCAAGGGCTGGGGGGTGCGGGTGCCGGCCACCACGTCCTCGCCCTGCGCATTGATCAGGAACTCGCCGTAGACCTCGCGGGCGCCCGTGGAGGGGTTGCGGGTGAAGCCCACTCCGGTGGCCGACGTCGGGCCTAAGTTGCCGAACACCATCGCCTGCACACTGACGGCGGTGCCCCAGTCGTCGGGAATGGCGTTGAGCCGGCGGTAGGTCCTGGCCCGGTCGTTGTCCCACGAGCCGAACACGGCGGCGATGGCGCCCCACAGCTGCTCGCCGGTGTCCTGCGGGAAGGGCTTGCCGGTCCGGTCCATGACAGCCGCCAGATACTCCTTGACGACCTCCTGCCAGTCCTCGGCGTCGAGGTCGGTGTCGAGCGCATGGCCGTTGAGACTCTTGTGGCTGTCGAGGATCTCCTCGAACACGCCGTGATCCACGCCCAGCACCACGTCGGAGTACATCTGGATGAAGCGGCGGTAGCTGTCGTAGGCGAAGCGCCGGTTGCCGGACTTGGCCGCCAAACCCTGCACCGTCGCCTCGTTGAGACCCAGGTTGAGGATGGTGTCGAGCATGCCCGGCATGGAGGCGCGGGCGCCTGAGCGTACCGAGACGAGCAGCGACGCGGCAGGATCGCCGAAGCGGGCACCGACGATGCGGCCTACCCCGGCCAGGGCGGCCTCGACCTCGCCCTTGAGGTCTGCCGGCAGGACGCGGCCGTTGGCGTTGTAGGCGGTGCAGACCTCGGTGGTGATGGTGAAGCCCGGCGGCACCGGCAGCCCCAGGCTCGCCATCTCCGCGAGGTTGGCGCCCTTGCCGCCCAGCAGGGCCTTCATGTCCGCCGAGCCGTCGGCCTTGCCGGCGCCGAACAGATAAACGCGCTGGCCAGTCTTGGATGCCCCGGACCCGCTGGACCTCTGCATGCTGCTCTCCTCCCGCTCAGCGCCGGCGGCGCCACCCGCAGGGGCGCCTCTCGGCCAACGAGCCCATACCAGTCTTGGTTGCGTCGGAAAAGCGGACATCTCGCCGGTTGCCGTCGCCGCCTCTTGGCCCCCCAGGGCGGTCCTCAGACGGAATGAGGACGAAGGCTGGCGGCAGCAACCTGGCGCTGGGCCGGCTCAGGGCGCTCCTCAGCCATCTCCGCGGGCATCCGGGCAAGCCGCTTGCGCACCTCCGCCTCGGCCATGGGGGACAGCCTGGCATAGCGCAGGAACAGCAGGAGCGTCGGGATGGCAACCATGATGTCGATGATCAGCAGGAAATTGCCGATGAGCCAGCCGTACCACCTGACGGCCTCCATCCGGCCCGGAACCGCGGCCGGCAGGCCCTCGCTCGGGAGGTCGAAGTAGATGCGCAGGGCAAAGAAGGCCACGAGCAGCAGACCCAGCACCATCTTGTAGCAGAAGCCGATCAGCCGGGTGAGCCTGCGGCTGGTGACCTCGAAGAACGGCCCCTCGCGCGTGAAGGCGATCTGGCCCTTGCCGAGCTTGAGCTCGGCGCGCACCTCCCGCTCCAGCATGCCAAGATAGACGTAGCTGTTGATGATCATGCCCGAGCCGTGGCACAGGCTCGCCATCAGATAGAAGATCGCGACCACCAGCAGCGCCAGGAGGAGGTCGCTGGCGAGCGGCAGGAAGGCGCGCAGGCGGCCGGCCGCGGGATCGGGCAGCTTCGGCAGCTGGTCGACGATGAGCGCCTCCAGCAGCGGGGCGATCAGCTGGCGCGAGAAGGCCACCAGCACGGCCGCCGCGAGCACGGCGATCAGGATGATGAACTGGCGGTTGCGCCGTACCCAGGCGCGGGACACGAGATCGACGGTCCGCTGGTAATGCTCGGTCAGCGCCGTGGCGCGCGTGGCGGCCAATGAGTCTGCGTCTGCAATGGGCATCGTGAGGTCCTCTTCCAATCTGGCCTCATGGAGCACGAGAAAAAGGCGCTTGCGGGACAGCACCAGAGTTGACAGAGGGACTGCGCCGGTCGCAATTCTGACGCGCGATGGCCACCCGAAGGCACGGATACCGATGAACGCCGACCTGCCCAAAGTCCTCAAGGCGCTCGACGCCGCCCGCGACGCGGCGCTTGAGCGCCTGTTCGAGCTGCTCCGTATCCCCAGCGTATCCACCGACCCGGCCTACGAGCCCGACTGCCGCAAGGCGGCGGAATGGTGCGCCCACCAGCTCGCCGAGGTGGGCTTCGAGGCCAGGGTGGTCCCGACCACCGGGCATCCGATGGTCGTCGGGCATACGGCGGGCGACGCGCCGGCCGGGACGCCGCACGTGCTGTTCTACGGGCACTACGACGTGCAGCCGCCCGATCCGCTGGACCTCTGGAAGACCCCGCCGTTCGAGCCGCGCCTCGCCACCGAGCGGGCGAACGGCAAGGTGATCGTGGCGCGCGGGGCGGAGGACAACAAGGGCCAGCTCATGACCTTCCTGGAGGCGGTGCGCGCCTGGAGGCACGTGGCCGGCCGGCCGCCGCTTCCCATCAGTGTGCTCATCGAGGGCGAGGAGGAGTGCGGCTCGCCGTCGTTGCCGGGGTTCCTGGCCAAGCACGGCAAGGAGGTGACGGCCGACCTGGCGCTGGTTTGCGACACCGCCCAGTGGGACAAGGACACGCCCGCCATCTCCACCCAGCTGCGCGGCCTCATGGGTACGGAGCTGATCGTCACCGGCCCGAGCCGCGACCTGCACTCGGGCAACTACGGCGGCCCGGCCATGAACCCCATCCGCGCCCTCGTCAGGGTGCTGGGCGAGATGCACGACGACAACGGCAAGGTGCGCATTCCCGGCTTTTACGACGGCATCCAGAAGCCCTCGGCGAGGCAGCTCAAGCAATGGGCGGGCCTCGGCTTCGACACCGAGGCGTTCCTGGGCGGTGTGGGCCTCAAGACCCCTGCGGGCGAGAAGCGCTACAGTGTGCTGGAGCAGCTGTGGGCGCGGCCGACGGTGGAGTTTAACGGCATCGCCGGCGGCTATCAGGGCGCCGGCACCAAGACCGTCATCCCCTCCAAGGCGTCGGTGAAGATCACCTGCCGGCTGGTGCCGGGCCAGGACCCCGACAGGGTGCAGCAAGCGCTGGAGGCGTTCGTCAAGGAGAGGCTGCCGGCCGACTGCAAGGCCGAGCTCGTCGGCACGCGCGGCTCCGCTGCTGTCGCCTTCGACCCGACCTCGCCTTTCATCGCCCGGGCCGCGGAGGCGTTGGAGGAGGAATGGGGACGGCCGGCGGCCCTGGTGGGCGTTGGCGGCTCGATCCCCATCGTCACGGCCTTCAGGGACGCGCTGGGCATGGACAGCCTGCTGGTCGGGTTCGGCCTCGACGACGACCGCATCCACTCCCCCAACGAGAAGTACAACCTCACCTCGTTCCGCAAGGGCGCCCGCAGCTGGGCGCGCATTCTTGCCAAATTGGCAGAGTAGAGGTGTCAGCCCTCCGGGTCTGACACCATGGCTCCAACCTAATCGCGGAATGATGTCAGACCCAGAGGGTCTGACACCTCATTGAGGAGGCGCGCATGCATCTGAGCCGGATCGTCAAAACTGCGACAGCTCTACTCGCGCTCGGGCTCCTGGGCGGCGGCAGTGCGCTCGCCCAGCGGGGCGGGCGCGACGCGCCCGGCCGGTTCGACTACTACGCCCTGGTGCTCTCCTGGAGCCCCACCTTCTGCGCCGAGGCCGGCGACCGGCGCGGCGACGCCCAGTGCTCGGGCAAGCGCGAGCGCCCCTACGCCTTCGTGCTGCACGGCCTGTGGCCGCAACACGAGCGCGGCTGGCCGCAGGACTGCCTCAGCGAGGACCGCGGCTGGGTGCCGGGACCGGTGGCCGACCGTATGCTGGATATCATGCCAAGCAAGAAGCTGGTGTTCCACGAGTACCGCAAGCACGGCACGTGCTCGGGTCTCGGCGTCGACGGCTACTTCAAGCTGTCCCGGCAGCTCTACGAGAAGGTGAAGGTCCCCGCGCGCTTCCAGCGCGTCACCGACGACCGCCTGATGGTGGGATTGGCCGAGCTGTTGAGCGAGTTCCAGGCGGCCAACCCGGGGCTCAAGCCCGACATGCTGGCGGTGCAGTGCGGCGGCGCCGGCAACCGCCTCAAGGAGGTGCGCTTCTGCTTCACCAAGACGGGTGAGTTCCGCTCGTGCGGCCGCAACGAGGACCAGCGGCGGTTGTGCTCGGCCCAGCGCATGTACGTGCCGCCGGTGCGGGGCGGAGGGAAGGACTAGAGCGTCACGGCAACTCCAGCACGATACGGCCGCGGACCTTGCCGGCAAGCACCTCCGGCGCGAGGGCGACCGCGTCACCGATGGGCCGCGTCTCGCTCACGGCCTTGAGCTTGGCCCGGTCGAGGTCGCGGGCCAGGCGCTCCCAGGCCTCGACCCGGGCGGTCTTCGGTGCCATCACCGAGTCAATGCCGGCCAGCGTCACGCCGCGCAGGATGAACGGCGCCACGGAGGTGGCGAGGTCCATGCCCTGGGCGAGGCCGCAGGCGGCGACGGCGCCGCCGTATGCGGTCATGCCGAGCACGTTGGCGAGGGTATGGCTGCCGGCCACGTCGATGCCGCCGGCCCAGCGCTCCCTGCCGAGTGGCTTGGCGGGAGCGGAGAGTTCGGTGCGCTCGATCACCTCCGCGGCACCGAGGCCCTTGAGGTAGTCCGCCTCGCTTGCGCGCCCGGTCGAGGCGATCACCTGGTAGCCGAGCCTCGCCAGCAGCGTCACCGCCACGCTGCCCACGCCGCCGGCCGCGCCCGTCACGACCACCGGGCCGCTGGCCGGCTTGACACCGTGCCGCTCGAGCGCCAGCACGCACAGCATGGCGGTGTAGCCCGCCGTGCCGATGGCCATGGCCTCGGCGGCGGAGAAGCCGACCGGCTTCCTGACCAGCCAGTCGCCATTGACGCGCGCCATCTGGGAATAGCCGCCGAAGTGCGAGACGCCGGCCTCCCAGCCGTTGAGGATCACCTCGTCGCCGGCCTGGAGATCGGGGTGGCTGGAGGCGGTCACGGTGCCGGCGAGGTCGATGCCCGGGATCATCGGCCAGCGGCGGATGATCGGGGCCTTGCCGGTGAGCGCCAGGGCATCCTTGTAGTTGATGGTGGAGTGGCTGACCCTGACTGTAACGTTGCCGTCCATCAGGTCGCCCTCGCCCAGCTCCGTCCAGGCGAGCTCCGGGCCATCCTTGCCCCGGCTGGCGACCCAAGCGCTGAACCGCTGCATTCTTCCAACCTCCCTGCCCTCTCTTGCTGATTCGCCGATGCAATCAGCTCGGAACATGCAGTGAACATTGTGCGTGGCATTTCCGCCACGTTAGCCGCAACCCCCCAGTCTGTCACCGGCGAGCTTATTCTTCACCGCGCTGCGTTTCACCCTGAAAACCATTTCGCAACGGGTAAGATATTCTACATGAACATTAGATTAATACAATAAGTTTTCGCAAGAATAGCTATGTTGTTAACCAGCATCTAGTGAGGCAGGGAGGAAACTCTCGATCTCGAGGCAAGAATTATCGCCCAGTTTTCTGCTTTTTGCTTGGCATCCTGCCGAGGCACACATAGGCTTCAGGCTTGGCGTCGCATCAACGGCGTCGGAGTGCCGGCTCAATCCGGCAGGAGGAAGCAGCGATGACCCTCAAGATGAGGCTCAACGTGCTCGCCGCCATCTTCTCCTTCGCCTTCCTGACAGCGATCGTCGTCGGCATGCTGTGATCCCTCCTGAGGAGAGGATCTCGATTGCTCTGAGGAATGCGAGCTTCGGCCGACCAGTTGGCCATTCAGCAAAAAGACATGCTCAAGCGGCGCGGGACCATCTCCCGCGCCGCTTGAGCATCAGGTGAGCTTCAGGCCGCGGCGCTGACCGGCCCGCGCTCGTAGTTCAGAACCGGCCCCAACCAGCGCTCGGCCTCGGCCACGGTCCAGCCCTTGCGCCGCGCATAGTCCTCCACCTGATCGCGCTCGACTTTGCCGACGCCGAAGTAGTGGCTCTCCGGGTGCGAGAGGTAGAGCCCGGAGACGGCGGCACCGGGCCACATGGCGTAGCTCTCCGTCAGCTCGATGCCCGCCTGCCGCTCGGCATCGAGCAGCCGGAAGATGGTGCCCTTCTCGGTATGGTCGGGCTGGGCCGGATAGCCGGGGGCCGGGCGGATGCCGCGGTAGGCCTCGGCAATCAGCTCCTCGTTGGAGAGACGCTCCCCGGGGGCGTAGGCCCACAGCTCGCGCCGCACCCGCTCGTGCATGCGCTCGGCCAAGGCTTCAGCCAGCCGGTCGGCCAGCGCCTTCAGCATGATGCGGCTGTAGTCGTCGGTCTTGTCGATGTGGGCGGCCATGGCCTCGGCCTCGCCGATGCCGGCCGTCACGGCGAACGCGCCGACATAGTCGGCGAGGCCCGTCGCCTTGGGCGCCACGAAGTCGGCCAGCGCCACGTTGGCACGGTCTTTCCGGTTCTCCCGCGCCATCTGCTGGCGCAGGGTATGCAGCGTCGCCACCTGCCGCCCGCGGGTGTCGTCGGCGTAGAGCGCGATATCGTCGCCCACGGCATTGGCCGGCCAGAAGCCGACGACGGCGTTGGCGGTCAGCCACCGCTCCGCCACAAGGCGCTTGAGCAGCGCCCGGGCGTCGTCGAGCAGCTTACGGGCCTCCGGCCCCACCACGTTATCATCGAGGATGCGCGGATACTTGCCGGTGAGCTCCCAGGTTTGGAAGAACGGCGTCCAATCGATATAGGGCACCAGCTCGGCGAGGTTGTAGCTCGTGAAGGTGCGGGTGCCGAGGAAGGTCGGCCTCGATGGGCTATAGCCGTCCCAATCGATCCTGTAAGCGTTGTCGCGCGCGGCCTTGAGCGGCAGGCGCGCCTTCCTGGCCTCGCCCCTGAGATAGTCCTCGCGGATCTTCACGTACTCCTTGCGCACGCCGTCCACATAGGAGCTGCGCCCGGTCTCCGACATCAGATTGGACATCACGCCCACGGCGCGACTGGCATCGGTGACGTAGATGGCCTGGCCTTTGAGGTAGTTGGGCGCCACCTTCACCGCCGTGTGCACGCGGCTTGTCGTAGCGCCGCCGATCAGCAGCGGCACCTTGAAACCCTCGCGCTCCATCTCGGCCGCCACGTGGCACATCTCGTCGAGCGACGGCGTGATGAGCCCCGACAGACCGATGATGTCGGCCTTCTCCCTTCGGGCGGTCTCCAGGATCTTCTGCACCGGCACCATCACGCCGAGGTCGATCACCTGGTAGTTGTTGCACTGGAGCACGACGCCGAAGATGTTCTTGCCGATGTCATGCACGTCGCCCTTCACGGTGGCCATCACCACCTTGCCGGCGGCGGGCATCAGGTCGAGGCCCGAGGCCCTCTTCTCCTCCTCCAGGAAGGGCTGCAGGTAGGCGACGGCCTGTTTCATGACGCGGGCAGACTTGACGACCTGCGGCAGGAACATCTTGCCCGAGCCGAACAGGTCACCCACCACGTTCATTCCGGCCATCAGCGGGCCCTCGATCACCTCGATGGGCTTGCCTGCCAGCTTGCGCGCGGCCTCGGTGTCGCCCTCGATGAACTCGTTGATGCCGTGCACCAGCGCGTGCTTCAGGCGCTCCTCGACGGGAAGGTCTCGCCAGGCGAGGTCCTTCTCCTTCGACTTGGCGCCAGGCCCGCCCTTGTATTTGGTCGCGGCCTCCAGCAGGCGGTCGGTCGCGTCGGGGCGGCGATTGAGGACCACGTCCTCGCACAGCTCGCGCAGCTCGGGCTCGATGTCGTCGTAGAGCGTGATCTGGCCGGCGTTGACGATGGCCATGTCGAGGCCTGCAGCAATCGCGTGATAGAGGAACACGGAATGCATCGCCTGTCGCACGGCCTCGTTGCCGCGGAAGGAGAACGACAGGTTCGACACGCCGCCCGAGACGTGCA